>JASFIT010000151.1:0-9843 GCA_050122535.1 Desulfobacteraceae bacterium
GTTTTACAAGGAGATGGGGTGGAAATAGATCCATGGTTTAGGCGATGAACGGTCCCTGCGGGAAGGTTAATTTGCTCGATTAGATATAGTATATTTAGGTCAACGCGTTGGAAACAAAACTGGAAAAGTTTCGATATCTTCTGGCAGGGGCCATCGCTATTTGCTGGTCTCTCTTTCAGCTTTATGGGGCCTGGAATGTTACCTTGGATGCCATGATTTTGAGGGCCGCCCACGTGGGTTTTGCCCTGTCCCTCGCCTTCTTGCTAAACCCATCCTTCAAATCCAAACCCAAGCTCTCATTTGCCATTGACTTCACCTTGGTGCTTCTGGGAATTGGAGTCGGTCTGCATATCATCACGGATTTTGATCGCATCATACAGAGAATCATTTCCGTGGATGAAATGTCCTTTCGCGATCTCTTTTTTGGATTTCTGGCCGTGCCTCTGATCTTGGAGGCGACGCGAAGAACCGTAAGATTGGCCTTGGCCATTGTGGGAACATGTTTCTGCATCTATGCGCTGACTGGGCCCTATCTCTTCGGCACGCTGAAACATTCTGCAGCAGACATCTATGAATGGGTTGAGTACCTCTACCTCACCACGGGTGGGATATTTGGTGTGCCCACGGGTGTTTCTGCCACCTTTGTCTTCCTCTTTATCCTCTTTGTGGCCTTTCTCCGGAGGACCCAGATAAGCAATTTCTACCTGGATCTGGCCTTTGCCCTCACTGGCCGTTCTCGAGGGGGCGCGGCCAAGGCATCGGTTGTGGCCTCCAGTTTTTTTGGGACCATCTCCGGGAGTGCTGTGGCCAACACCGTGGGCACGGGGAGCTTTACCATTCCACTGATCATCAAATCGGGGTATCGACGGCATTTTGCAGGGGCTGTTGAGGCCTTGTCTTCCACCGGAGGGCAACTCATGCCTCCCATCATGGGGGCAGCCGCCTTTGTTATGGCCGAATTGACCGGGATCCCATACTGGGACATCTGCAAACACGCTGCCTTCCCGGCCCTTCTCTTTTATGGGGCCGCCTTCTTCATGATTCACCTGGAGGCCGTTAGGCTGGGCCTAAAGGGCTTGGAAAAGGAGGAACTGCCTGACCTGAAGGAAACCTTGAAGAAGGGGAGTTATAAGATGTTTCCGGTTGTGATCCTGATCTCCTTTCTGGCCCTGGACTACACGGTCACAAAAGCCGCCCTTATGGCGACCCTTTCCACGCTGGTGGTTTATCTGCTGGATCCAAAGAGCCTGGCGTTCTATTCAAACGTCCGGGCGGCCTCCAAAGGGGGTCCTAGGGATGTGTTGCACACGGCCATAAAAGGGGTGATCTCGGCGCTCGTTGGCCTTGGAAAGACGTTGGATCAGGGTGCCAAGATGGCCTTGACCGTGGCTGTTGCCTGTATTTGTGCAGGGATTATTGTGGGTGTGATTACCCTCTCTGGTTTCGGTCTCCGATTCTCGAGCATCATCAATGCATTCTCCGGTGGTTATCTTCTTCTTGCCCTGGTACTCGTTGCCATGTGTGCGATCATTCTAGGCATGGGGATGGCTACCACGGCGGATTACATCACCGTCTCGACCCTGGCGGTCCCTGCTCTCTATGTGCTGAAAGTCGCCCCGCTCTCTGCCCACATGTTCGCCATGTATTTTGCCTGCCTGTCCATGATCAGCCCGCCCGTGGCCCTGGCTGCCTATGCGGCCTCCGGGATTGCCCAAACCGGGCCGTGGCGGGTCTGCTTTACGGCCATGCGCCTCGGGATCGTTGCCTACATTATACCCTTCATGTTTGTCTACAACCCCGCCTTGCTTTTGGTTGGATCCGCCGGCGAAGTGGTGCGAGCCTGTATAACAGCGCTGATCGGGGTGATCGCGCTATCGGGTGCGACCATGGGATTTCTCTTCAGGGCCATAAATCCCATAGAGCGAATTCTTATGGGCGGAGCAGGGGTTGCTTCCATCTTTCCAGGCCTCACGAGCGATTACATAGGGATCCCCCTTGCTGTGGTCATGTGTGCGTGGAATTATTTTACCAGGAAGAGAGAATCCGCTTCTCCCACTAACGGGGACATCCCGGATACGGTAATGGCCCACTCAGGGGCTGGTCGCCAATCAAAACAGGATTGATGCATCACCCCCACCCTCGCCCTCCCCCTCCCAGGGGGAGGGTTGGAGAGGGGGTCAACCGGAGGTTTACTTATGGCAGAGGATTTCAGGGGTTTTCTCAAAGAAATGGAAGAGACAAAGGAGGGTGGGTTTGTCCGGATCAAGAAAGAAGTGGATACCCGCTATGAGATTGCGGCCATCGTTACAAAACTGGAGAGGGCCCGGAGAGTTCCCCTTCTCCTTTTCGAGAACGTTAAAGGAAAGAACATGCCCGTGGTGGTCAACTGCTATGCCACACGGGGACGCGTTGCCAGGGGTTTTGGGATCCTAAAAGAGGATTTGAGCAATAGGGTCAACGAGGCCTACATGAACCCCATCCCACCCGTTGAGGTCTCCAGTGCGCCCGTCCAAGAAGTCATCCTCTCTCGGGGCGATGTGGATCTACAAGAGATACCCGCCATGATCTACCACGATACCGATGCAGGCCATTACATCACCGCAGGAATTGTTTTTGCAAAGGACCCGGACACAGGTGTTTATAATCTGAGCTATAACCGCCTAATGGTCAAAGGCAAGGATCGGCTCGGCATCTTTATGACGGTTGGCAAGCACCTCAATGCCATCTATTCCAAAATGGAAGAACGGGGAAAACCCCTTGAAGTGGCCGTCTCCATTGGCAACCATCCAGCCATTGCCATCGGCGCTTTGGCTATTGGCCCTTACGAAGAGGAGGAACTGGGAATCATAGGAGCACTCAAAGGAAGCCCCCTTGAGATGGTCAAATGCAAGACGGTGGATGCCATGGTGCCAGCAGGTGCTGAAATCGTCCTGGAGGGAGAGATCGAGCCCTTCACCCGGGAAGAGGAGGGCCCTTTTGGTGAGTTCTCCGGTTACGCGACCCGTGCTGGAATGAACCCGGTGCTGCACGTCAAGGCCATCACACATCGTTCCGATCCCGTCTATCAGGACATCTGCGGCGGCCAACACAGAGAACACTTGGTCCTGGCCACGATCCCCATGGAGGCCAATTACCTCAGAGTGATCAAGGGAGCGGTCCCCGAAGTGGAGGCTGTTCGGGTAGCTGCGGCATTCACATTGATTATTTCCATGCGAAAGAAATATGAGGGCCAGGCGCGGACAGCCATGATTGCTGCCTTCAATGCGGACCTTTATCTCAAACATGTGATTGTTGTGGATCACGACATCCGAATATCAGACCTGCAGCACGTGCTCTGGGCCATCGCCACCAGAGTCCAGGCAGAGCGGGACATCTTCGTTATACCACGCGCTCGGGGATCCTCCTTAGATCCATCCGCTGAGCCTCTAGGTGTGGTGGACAAGATGGGGATCGACGCTACAGCCAAACCAAGCCTGGATCAAATCGCCCCGATCAGTAAAGTGCCCAAGGAAGTCATGGAACGAATCAAGTTGGAAGATTATATCGAGGAGGACTTCTAAAGAAGCGATACTGGACCTGCCCTGTGGAATGCCGCCAATGGCGGCCCTCCTGCGGAGGATTCCACAGGGTAAAGATGCTCGATGCTGGATAAATTCGGAAATAATCCTCTTGTTTTTTTCATCCAGCATCTAGAGACCAGTATCTAGTATCACGTGCTAAGTAATTTAAAACATCGAATTTCCCAAGAACCCTGGCCTAGAAGAGGCTTAGCACCTTGTTCTTATTCTTCCCTTGGTCGCGTATATCGCTGGTCGGGATCGAGTTCCCTCAATATGCGGAGTTCCTCCGCTGTGGGTGGCTCCGTGTAGGGGAGATCCTTCGGCACGATCAACTCAAACCCGGTCCTCTTCTTTACCTCCTCCACACTAGCCCCTGGGTGGAGCGCTTCGAGCTTCATCCTTCGGGTCTTTTTGTCGAAGCCGAAGATACCCAGATGCGTGATCACCTGGTTTACGCCTCCCACCGTCAATCCAGCTTTTTCCCTGCTGTCCTGACCCTGGAGGTAACCAGGCGTGGTGATGAAATCCACCTCTTCCACGAAACGCTTTTTCTCATGGTGCATGGCCACCAATATTTTGGATGCCAGGCTGGCTATGGAATTGGCCCCACCCGTACCTGGGAGCCTCACTTTCGGGCTTTCTGGATCACCAATAAAGGAACTATTTAGATTTCCATACTGGTCGATCTGGGCACCTCCCAGAAACCCATAATCCACGTAGCCCCTCTGCTGGAGGAGCAGAATATCCGTGATGGAAAGAAGCATGTTGCCCCTTCTTGCACACCTCTGTTCGTTCGTGGAAGGAGGAAGTTTCCCTGCTTCCACGTGGGGACCAATGACCCCCCCTTCAAAGAGGATCGTCAACCGAGGGGCATGTAGTTTCTGGGCAAGGATACAGGCAAGCAACGGCATACCTGCTCCCGCAAAGACGATCTTTCCGTCCTCCAGCGCCCTTGCGCTCATATAGGTCACCAATTCCGCGGTATTGTATGCAGGTTTAGTCATTGTAAACTTCCCTCCCATTCACGGTTGCCTGGAGGATATGCTTGAACCCCAACATCTCCAGATAATCGTTCCAGCTCTCCGGTCCATATACGTATTGATCCAGATATCCCTTTACACCCTCCGGCCCTTTTCCCATCATGACTTTCACATACTCGTCCATGTGGTTAAAATCGGGCTCGTATTGCCCATAGCATTCGTGTGGGAGGCACCCATAAGGGATTTCTACCACGGCATCCACACAAAAGAAGGGGATGGTGGTCCGATCGGGTGCTCTTCTGATCTGATCGTTGCTGATGATCCTTTCCGTGGTCATGATGACCTTGTCTGCAGCAAGGGCAATATCTTCATCCATGAAAGGAAGACCGTCATTCTGTACATTGCCATAAGGATCGCAGCGTTGGGTGTGAAGTATGGCCACATCGGGATTCAGGGCTGGCACCAAGGCCAGCTTTTCCCCCGTATAGGGGCACGCCATCTCCATGATATCCGGAACCCTAGGGAAGAGATCGGATCCCATCATATCCCGTGTAGGCATGAAAGGGATCCCCATGGCCCCTGCCCGATATCGAAGACCGAGGGACATGTGACTCCATTCCTCAAACGTGGCAAGGCCCTGTTGCATGTAGTGCCGCATCACCTTGCTGACACCCCAGGTAACCCCGGGGCTGAACCAGCTGGTCACCACGTGTCTTGTCACCCCGGCCACCAGAAGAAGATCCCCCTCTGTGGAGGTAATGCTACGGGAGTAAACGAGATCCCTCTTCTTCTGCCGGATGATCTCCCAGATAGCCGCCATGGGCGTCTTGGAGTAGTGGCAGCCTCCTGCCGCCACATGATCTCCGTCTTTGATGAGGCCAATGGCCTCTTCCAGAGACATCACCTTATCCCGCAGCCCACGATCTTTCTTATCTATGACTTCTCTTAGTTCTTTATATGGTTTCACCATAAATGCTATGCCCTCCGCTAGCGGGTCAATCTGTCCTCCATCCTCCGTGCCAGGCTACTGCGCCCGTCCTCCGCAGTGGCCTGCTACGGAGGATGGAGAGAACGGGCCTCCTAGGGGAGTGAAACAGAGTCTGGAGGTTTATTTGAAATAATTGGGGAGATGTTAGCTCTCTGCCCGAAGAGTCATGCTTACGAAATTCCTCTCAAGGCAAACAGCTAAACATCCCCCTCATGTTGTTTTGGCTCAGAGTCGCACCCTGCCCATCTCGGTAGACGTCCGACTCTATCCTCGTCTATCGTTCAATATTACTTGGATATAAATTGACCGTTCTCTACCACCAGGGTCTTTACGCCTCCGACGCCGTCACCATTCTTGTCCATGGTGGTCGGGCCGCAGATGCCGTTGTAATTCTTCAATTTTGCCCAACCCGCTCGGATCTTGTCCCGGTCTTCTTGCAAATCTCCGGGCCGGTTGGTCACGCCTTCTTCTTCAATGATCTTCTTGAGAATATAGATGTTGTCGTAGGAACGTGGTCCCCCATAGGGCGGCGCCTTTCCGCCTGGAGAGCGAGCCTTAAACTTCTTCAAGAACTTCACCATCCTCGGATCCGGGTT
This sequence comes from Desulfobacteraceae bacterium, assembly GCA_050122535.1. GTDB lineage: Bacteria > Desulfobacterota > DSM-4660 > Desulfatiglandales > HGW-15 > JASFEQ01. The sequence continues at coordinate 6,125 of JASFIT010000151.1, forward strand.
CCCCTCGATCCATGCAGCTGTGGAACCATAGTAACCTTCAACAGCCGCACCACCGATCTCGATCAGGCCTGGCGTGCTGTTGCAGGCCCCTCCCAGTACGGGCGCCTGGAGACCCTGTCGACGAGCCTCTATGGCGATCTTTGCACCATGCTCGTAGCAACTCCCCACGCCGATTCCATCCGGTTTGAGGCCCTTGATCTCGGTCATAAACGGTGCAAAGTCCACAGTCCCGGTCTGAAAGGAATACATCTTGAGCAGCTTGATGCCGTATTTCTTGAAGAGGACGGGCATGATCTTCTTCCCCTCCACAGTGGAGACGGCATCCTCGGAGTTGTAGAGTATAACCGCGTTTTTAATGCCATACTTCTCTTTCCATTTCACGATCGCGGGGCCAAGTTGTTTGTCGCTCGTCAGCGTGTTTCTAAACCCATAGGAACTTAGGGCGGAAAGCCCGGGCTTGGAAGAACAAAAGGAAACAAGGACTACCTTTAGCCTGTTCAGCTTAGGGTAGATGACCTCTACCACTGAGCTCTGGCAAGGCCCATTGACAGCAAGAACCTTGTCCTGCTTTGCAAGCTTTTCCACAACGGGAATGGCAGGAGGGGCCTTGCATCCCACGTCATACCACACCTGTTCCACGGGAACACCCCCGATTCCACCCGCAGCATTGATCTCTTCGATGGCAATTTCACTACCGATCTTTGCAGCCATCCCCCACTCCGCACAAACACCAGAGATGGAGTAAATGCCCCCGAACTTGATCTTGTCCCCATGGATCTTCCCTGCCATGGTGGAGGGAACAAAGATCAGGCTCATCGCTGCGAGAAGGGCCACCATCAAAAACGGTAGGACAAATCTTTTTCTCATTATTCAACCTCCTTTTTGGTTAAGGTGAACCGCTTCAGCCTACATACTTTATTATTGCTAATGCCCTTATCACCCCCTTTTCTTCTTAAGATTAGTAATGACTTTGCTTACCTCCTGTCAACCAAAATCCGTCTTCCCTGATCCACCGTCAAGGCATCATCTGAAACGGTGGATTTGACGTCTTCACCTTCCGTGGCCTTGAAAAGCCTAGTCCTGGAGCTCTACCGCCGCTTTACCCAAGTAGGCCCTCTGGACCTCTTCGTTGCCTCGAAGGGCCTCGCTCTCTCCCTCAAGGACGATCCGTCCCGTCTCTAAGACATATCCGCGATCTGCCACGTCCAGGGCCTGATTGGCATTCTGTTCAACGAGTAGAATGGTGTACCCATCCTTCTCCCTAAGCGCATGGATCGTCTCAAAGATAAACTCCACCAGGACCGGAGCAAGTCCGAGGGATGGTTCATCCATGAGGAATAAGGAGGGCTTTGCCATGAGACCGCGGCCAATGGCCAGCATCTGTTGCTCTCCCCCTGAGAGTGTCCCCGCATTTTGGTGAAGACGTTCTTTGAGCCTTGGGAGTTTCTCGAAGACCTGCTCCAGATCTTTCTTGATTTCTGTCTTGTCAGAGCGCAGGTAGGCGCCCATCTCCAGATTCTCCTTGACGGTCATTTGAGACAACATGCCGCGACCCTCCGGAATCTGGACAATTCCCATCTTCACGATGGCGTGGGGCTTCTTCCCGTCGATCTTCTCCCCCTTAAAGATGATCTTCCCCTGGCTCGGTTTTAACGCGCCGGAAATGGTTTTCAAGAGCGTGCTCTTTCCAGCCCCATTGGCCCCAATCAGGACCACCACTTCTCCGTTCTCCACTCTGATGGTGACCTCATGGATGGCGAGAACCCTTCCGTATCCAGAGGAGATATTTTCTACCGCCAGCACCTTCATGACCTCTTGCGACCCAAATAGGCCTCGATGACCGCAGGGTTTTCCTGGATTTGGCCGGGCACACCCTCGGCGATCTTCACCCCGAAGTTGAGAACGGAGATGAGGTGAGATATTCCCATCACAATTTCCATATTATGTTCAATGAGCATTACCGTCTTACCCATCTCGTTGATCTTTACGACGAGTTCATTGAGGTCCATCGTCTCCTTGGGATTCATGCCCGCTGCGGGCTCATCCAATAAGAGGAGTTCAGGGTCCAGCGCCAAGGCCCGTGCGATCTCCACAAGCCTCTGTTCGGCATGGGGCAGGTTTGAAGCAACCTGGTCTGCTCTGTAGGCAAGGCCTACAAAGTCCAGCCATTCCATTGCCTTCTCGCGCGTGAGTTTCTCTTCCTCCAGCTCCTTGGTGGAAAATCTCAGGAAGGTCTTCAGCAGGCCCGCCTTGGTCTTACAATGACTTCCCAGCATAACGTTTTCTAGAACCGTCATAAGTCCAAAGAGGCGTACGATCTGAAAGGTGCGGCCAATGCCCAGCTTTGTCCTTTTATCGGGCTTTAACCCAGTAATCGTCATGTCTCTGAAACGGATCTCTCCTTGACTCACGTCATACATCCCACTGATCAGATTAAAGAGGGTGGTCTTTCCTGCACCATTGGGACCAATGATGGCGTGGATCTTCTTCTCCTCCACATCCAAGGTGATCTCAGAAAGGGCTCGGAAACCGTTGAAGTATTTTCCCACGTCCCTGATCTGGAGAATCATTTCCCCTCCAACCCAATCAATTCCACGGCTTACGCCACTTTTTTCCCGACAGACTTACCCAAGATTTTCTTAATGCTTTGAACCGTATCCAATCCAATGACCCCCTGAGGTCTAATGATCATCATGATGATCAGAAGGGCCCCAAATAACTCCATCCGCCACTCCTGTATGACCCGAAGAAATTCGGGTATCAGGGTGAGGACCAATGCCCCGAATATGGGCCCCCAGAATATCTGAATCCCGCCAAAGATGGTGAAGACGATGAACTCCACCGCATGCATCACGTCAAACATAAACGGCTCAATGTATTCCTCATAGTGGGCAAAAATCCCCCCTCCCACACCGGCAATAAAGGCCCCAGCAGAGAAGGCGGTAAGCTTGGTGGAGGTGATGTTCACGCCAAGGACCTCAGCGGCATCCTCGTCACTGCCCACGGCCTGGATGGCCCTTCCCATGCGAGACCTTCGCAAGCGCGTGAAAAAGATAGCCAGTATAACCACCATCCCATAGGCGTACAGAATGGTGTGCTCTTGATAGGGAATGCCAGGAAAACCTGCAGCCGCGCCCACATATTCCACGTTTATAAGAACCACGCGCACGATCTCGCCGAATCCCAGGGTGAGGAGCAGCAGATAGATGCCTTTGATCCTCAGAGCCGGCAACCCCAAGAGGAACCCGACGACTCCGGCACACAGGCCGCCGATCAGGACTCCGGGGACATACGGAATGCTAAATTTCACCGTACAGACCGCTGCGCCATAGGCCCCAATGGACATGAATCCGGCCTGGCCCAAGGATATCTGACCCGTCATGAAGGGGAGGTAGAAACTGAGGGCCATGATGATCCAGATGCCCGCCATGGTAAGCACTGACAACAAATAATCCAAAATCGACTCCCCTTTGCCCCAATCGAGTGCAACCGCTCTATTGCACGTTAATCGTTATCTGTTATTGGTTATTTGAGAAGAGATCATGACGCATCCAGTAATCTTTCGGGCTCTACAATGGCCTTCTGTATAAGGTTCTCGAATCTCCAATAACCTTTAACGAATAGCTATAGCCAAACACTTAAATAAAGTGACATCTCGTCACATGTCATTGCGACCCCCGATTCGGTCGGGGGGAAGCAATCCCTGGCCCAGGACCTGG
>JASFIT010000152.1:0-9779 GCA_050122535.1 Desulfobacteraceae bacterium
ATATAATTTATCTTTGGCAAAATAATAAAGGGGGAGACAGCATCTTTGAGTACAACGCTTGAACTTTCAGAACTTGACGCGAAAATCGGTCAACTCTTCATGATAGGCATACCTGGCCCTCAATTGGACGAGACTACGGAGGCCTTGATAAGGGATTGCAATATTGGCGGGGTCATTCTCTTTTCGCGGAATATTGAGGACCCGATCCAGCTAACCACCCTTTGTCTTGACCTCCAGGACGTGGCCACAGAGCACCAAGGCCTTCCCCTTATCCTCGCAGTTGACCAGGAAGGGGGCAGAGTTGCCAGGCTGAAGGAGCCATTCACCCAGTTTCCCGGGAATACGGCCATCGGGCAGGATACAAAACCTGAAATAAAAGCAGAGGAATTCGGCCGTATCACGGCAGAGGAAATGAGAATGGTGGGGCTTAATATGAATCTTGCCCCGGTGGTGGATGTGCAAAGAGGAGAGCCAGAGAAGCATCTTGCAGGGCGGACCTTTGGAGAGGATCCTGCTATGGTGGCTTCGCTGGGCAGGACCGTGGTGAGATCTCTCCAGGAAAATGGGATCATGGCTGTTGCAAAACATTTCCCGGGCTTAGGCCGTACCCGCCTCGATCCCCATGTTCATCTGCCCAGGATAGAGATGGATATGGAAGATATGGAACAGGTGAACCTTCCCCCGTTCCAGGCGGCCATAAACGAAGGCGTCTCTGGCATCATGACGTCCCATGCCATCTATCCCGCATTGGATAAGGAACGGCCTGCCACCCTTTCACCGCTCGTGTTGAACCAGCTCTTGAGGGAAAAAATGTGTTTTGAGGGATTGATCATCACAGATGACCTGGAAATGGGGGCTATAGCAGAACACTGGGGTGTGGCTGAAGGGGCTGCGGCCGCCTTTGAAGCTGGGGCAGATATACTGCTTATATGCAAAGATCAGAAATATGTCCCGGAAAGTCTGGAGCTCATTCGAGGTCGATTACTGCGGAGCGAGATTCCATTCCAGAGACTGAATGCCTCATACGAGAAGATTATGAGAGTAAGATCCACATTGCTGGACCGCAAGGAGTGGATATCCATGGGGAATGTGAAGAGGTATTTCAAATTAAGTGCCTAAAATGAGCTAAAGTGTCTAAAGTGCCTAAAGTGAAGTAAAGTGCGTATGGTCTCTCGGCCAGTTCATTCCAGGGTCCTCGCCCTCGAGTTCCCTTCCTGCAATTGAAGCCAGCTTTTTCTAGTCACCTCCCCAAAACCTGCCTTGCCATACGCCTGACGTTCGGATTCGGGTCGTTAAGATATTCCTCAATGAGCGCCTTGGCGCGGCCGCTATTTATCCTCGCAAGGACGTCCAGTGCCAGGATCCTGAATGAAGGGCCTTTCTGTTTCATGGCCAAACGGAGCGGATCAATAGCCTTATCCTCAAAAAGAGCAATCGAAAGCACTGCAGCATCTCTGACGTGAAGATCGTGGTCATTGAGAAGGGTGATCAAGTTGGGGATGGCGGAATCCACATTCATCTGCCCCAGTGAATAGGCAGCCGTCTTTCTCAGGGCGGGTTCAGGATCACTGAGAGAAGGGCGTAGTCTCTTAGCGACAAATGGTGATTGACGGAAATCCCCGGTCCATCTCTCGAGGATGGGCCGTATCTCCTCCAGATGATCGAATACGCAATTGACATATTCCTCTAAAGTGTCTCCTTTTTCCTTCCACAAGCCCACGCGCCCATATGCTTTGTGGTCCTGGTAATCAATGGGGATGGCACTGGCTAAGGGAGACAAAAGCCGGAGGGCATTTTCGCCGTCCGACAAATAGGCCTCGATGAGACCAGGGTCATTGTTTTCTAAGGCCTTCACAACAGCCTGTTTCATCGTCTCCAAGACCTGAAGACGCCTTTCATCCAGAATTTCTCCAATGGCCCATATGGCTGCAGATTTTACCCTCCAGGAGGAATCCCCTAAGGCTTCAACGCAGTTTTTTAGGGCCTTTGAATCTTTGAGCAGTCCCAAAAAGTAAAGGGCCCTAGATTTGACGAGAGGATCCACAGCTTTAGTTGCTTCAATCAGGGCCGGGACAGCATGGTAGGCATGCACCGTGAAGAGTTCATCCATCAAGCTGAGACCCATAATGTCTGGGGTGTCGAGCCTTTCAACCATGAAAGGCACCGATTTAGATCCTTTGAGTTCAAGGAGTTTGTCCCAGGCCTCCCTGGGGATCTTTTTCTCGAGGCCCCAGTGCAAAGCCACAGAAAGCATCATCTCCACGTTTTCAGGATAGGGCACCGTTTCAGCCTTGGCCATTATACCCGTGAGACGTTTTTCTTCTTTGATCCTGATCTCATCGGCCACCTCATTCCCAGGGGGGGGATCCACCGGAAGGGGGATATTCAAGCCGCTAGGACCTCCCTTATTCTCATCAATGCCGACAGCCCATCGAGACGCGCTCCAGACAGAATTGTCAGCCCCGTTTTTGGAGTACCTGTCTTGGCCGGCAGCATCAACAAAAAGGCCAATACCCCCAGCCCTCCTGGACTTGATGAGGCCTCCCACTGCCATGCCCGTTTTCGTATCATAGCCATCATGCCCAGAGTTATCCACAAAGATGCCCACGCCATTGGCTTCCGAAGCGCCCATGGAAAGCCAGTTGGATACATAGGTGTCGTTACCGGCCTCATTGACCAGAATACCAACGCCGTAATCATGCCCGCAACCCTGTGATACGCCCCAGGAAAAAGTATGGTCGTTACCGCGAATATCCATGAGCAGACCGAGAGAGAAATGGATCCCAGCCCCTTGAGAGTAACGACGGGCGATATAGGTATCCTTTCCGTCCTGATCAAAAAGAATACCTATACCCATCCAGTAGGAAGACCCTTGGCCAAAATATTGGCATTGATACAAGTCGTTACCCGCTCTGTCCGCAAGCAACGCGAATCCTCCACCGGAGAGGTTTCGTATCCCAAAGGCAAAGCCCTGAGAGAAGCTCTGGTTCATGCCCAGTTCTCTCGGATCGGGGGATCTAGTGCCAGACAAGTATTTGTCGTTTCCCTTGGTGTCGGAAAGACATGAGATGCCCTGCACCCCAGAAAAGGCCTGACCGGAATGCTGGCATTGGTAGGCGTCTTCGCCTGCCAGATCCAGAATGCCGCCCCAACCGAACCAGGATGCAGCCTGCACAAATTCATTTCCCAAGTAGCTATCCATGCCTCCCCCATCCATGAGCAGACCGATTCCAAAGAAACTCGCTCCCTGGGAGAAATTGCCCGCCTTGTAGAAATCCTTTCCTTGCAAGTCGAACAAGATTCCTATTCCCCAGAACCCTGCCCCTTGTGTTAAGTCTTCTCCCATATAGTGATCATCCCCATCGAGATCGAGAACAACCGAGCATTTTCCATGCCTACCGGATGCAATTTTTCCCCTGTACAGATCATCGCCGCCGAGATCGATGATCAGACTGGCTTCCTGTTGGTGCATATCTGATCCAATTCCTCCAATGATTACCCTTCCAAGCGTTGTATTAAAGGAGAGGGACTCTACCGCATCTTTCCAATCATCCGTTGATGTCAAGAGCTCTCTTGCTCTGCCTAACGCGGTCAACAGAATAATGCCTGCCTTGAGTATCTCTTGCTTGTTCACGTTTCCAGCAACGTCTATGGTTCTTTTCAAATCTCTGAATGTGATCAGTGCGTCATCTTTTTTTTCAGAGTCCTTTTCTGAAACGTATTCTGGATAGAGGTACTTCTCAAAGTCCTTCATCTGTTGGGGAGAGATCTCATCTCTCACATCACCTAAGATCATCTCGGCAGTGTACACGGCGTCAAGGATCTCAATGACCGCTTCCCTTAACGGTTTGGGCAGATGTGATGGAGTCAAATGGCTTTGATGCCTTTCCAGAGGGAGAGGCTCAGAAAGCGTTTTATCACTGAGCCGGGACAACGCCTTGAGCCATAAAACAGGATCATCTGCCACCTCTAAAAGGTGGTTAGCTGCACGCTGGGCTTCACGTGGTGCTTCTAAGGGGTTTTCCATCCATCTCGAGAAGCGTTCGAAGGCAAGGGGTGCTTCGAAAAGATCTGACCTAATGGAGAGATCGCTTCGTTTCATTGCGATGACTTCCAATGCCCTGTCCAGAAGGGGAATATTTTTGACAGGTGCTGCAGGTGACAAGGAAAGGGTAGAGAAGTGTATCATGAAAAGAAGGCACAATATCAAGACAATTAGGAAGGCGTCATGGTATTTGAGAATGATTCTTGTGAACATTTTGCCCTCAGCTTCGTTTGTGCAAACAACGTATAAGTGTCAAGATGAAAGCAAAGCGGTCAAGAGCTTCGTATTGCTCGCTTGGTAATAGGATGACCCAATATTTGAGGTTTAACGCGTTAGATGCAGACTCCTAGGAATTCAGGGCCGCACCCGACCGCCCCGCCTGAGGGAGAGAGGTTTATGGCAAACGGTCTTCACGACGCCTTCTGTAAGTCCTTCGATCCCCTTCCTCGGGGGTCCTATCCCGCCCCTTGAGCATCAAGACAACAATCAAGGCGATGATAAGTGCAGCCTGAAACAGCCCAAGGACGGCCTCAATAAATCTCTGGTTCATTATGATGAGGGCACTAAAACCCAGGCAGGTGGACATGGTAAGGATGATAAAGACCGTTTCCTTCCGGGCAAACCCCATAAAGAGCAGCCGATGATGCAGGTGATCTTTGTTGACAGCTGTCAACAGTTCAAAGAGGTTTTTGGCTTGGCCGTTTTTCAAGCGTGACAGGTTCACATAGATCATATCAAAGATGAGGATCCCAAATATGAGGACCGGGGCGGCCAGGGAAACAAATTGGCTGGTATTAGACCATTTTCCCAAGACGGCCAATCCAGCGAGTGTAAACCCCATGAAGGTGCTACCTGCATCCCCTAGAAAAAGGAGGCCCGATTCTCCGAATCTGAAGTTGTAGGGGATAAACCCTGCGCAGGCCCCCAAAAGGGCTACCGCAATCCAACCCAGTGCCGGCTGATCCGTCTTGAAGGCGATTAGTCCCAAAAAGAGGGCGGTCACAATACATATGCCAGATGCCAGGCCATCAACCCCGTCAAAGAAATTCAGGGCGTTCGTCAACCCTACGATCCAAAGCACCGTCAGAGGAATATTGATCACAGGGGCCCAATATTCATGGTAGAAAAAGGTGAGCTGAATATCTCCCCATATGATGACCAAGAGAGAAATTAGGATCTGCAGGATAAACTTAAGAAGGGCAGGCAAAGGGCGGATATCATCCCAGAGGCCCATAATAAATATCAGGGTGGCCCCCAGTAGTAGGATTTTCATTCTGGGGAGAAATACGCCATTCAACAACAGAGCAGCGCAGAAGGCGAGGTAAACGGCCAAACCACCAAAGAGTGGCGTGGGTTGATAGTGTATCTTCCTCCAGTCAGGCTTATCCAAAATATTGAGTTTCAGGGCAAGTGCCCGGCATAAGGGGGTAAAGAAATAGGCCGCCAGGAAGGAAAAGATGAATATGTACTGCCACCTCAGACCAGAATCAAAGTAAAATCTCCTGATCCAAGGGCAGGCCAAAAAAAGGAGGAATAACGCTATGAATATGTGCCAAATAATTCTAGGTCTCAACAGAAATCCCCTTCTTGCCCAGGAGCTCACGGTACAGGTTTTCAATGGATCGTACCATGATTTCGGCACTGAATTGCGCCTGGATTCTCTTACGCCCTTCTCTTCCCATTTTCCTGGCAAGCCCTTTGTCACGGAGTACTTTTTCTAAAGCATGGGCCAATTCCTTCACATCTCCAGGGCCTACCAGAAGACCGTTGATGCCTTCATCGATCAGATCTGGGATACCCCCTACACGGCTAGCTACCACCGGCTTTTCCATGGCCATGGCTTCCAAGATGACCCTACCCATGCCCTCAAAAAAGGAGGGCAGCACAGCCACATCAAAGGTGGCGATGATCTCAGACACATCCATCTGAAAGCCTGTGAACAATACGGACTCACGCAGGCCGTTCGTATCTACCATTCTGAATAGTTCATCGTAAAGATAGCCTTCACCCACGATGACCAGTTTGGCATCTTTGATTTTCTCTTTTACCAACTTGAAGGCCTCTATGAGAACGTGATGCCCTTTTCCTTCCCAGAGTTTGGACACCATCCCCACAACAGCCTCTTCTTGCCTTAACTCCCACTTGCTCCTGATCCGATTTTTCTCTTCACTTTTCACAGGACGGAATTTATCAACCTGTATACCACTGTAAATTTTTACGATTTTCTCCTCACCAACGATGTGGTCTTTCAAGGCCCAATCAATGAGAGGCTGGGATATGAAGATCATTTTGTCACACCAGTGGGATCCCAACCGTTCCAAATTTCTAAAAAGCAATTGTCGCCAAAGAGGTTCCTCGTCATGAAAGGCAAAACCATGAACAGTATGGACGATAACAGGGACACCCGCTAATTTTGCAGCCAAGCGGCCCAAGAATCCGGCCTTGGAATTGTGGGTGTGCACGATGTGGTAAAAATTCCTTCTGAGAAAAGCGGTCAGATCCATGAGGGCCAAAGTGTCCCTAAGGGGATGTAAGGGTTGGACCATGTTTCTAAACGGCCTGACCTCCATATGGTTTTCCATTACGAGTGGAATCAGTCTTCCCCCAGGAGCACATGCCAGTTCCACCTTATAGAGGTTCCTGTCCATCCCTTGCATGCTCAGAAAGGTATTGATACCGGATCCGCTTACTATGGGCAGGGTGTGTATGTGAAGAACCTTAATCATGACCTAATAAAATCGCTACACGATTTTATATAGCGCGGCTCTGCCGCTTTGTAGAAGAAAGAGTTTATCCATCAGGATCTTATCCCGACAGCGTCGGGGAACCTGAGCTCCTAAGTGATATCCATATTAGCGACGAAGTCGCGTTTTATAAAATAAGCGAACGAAGTGAGGTTATTTTATCATAGGTCTCGGATATTTTGTGAGCCAACTTGTCTAGGCTATATTCCCGGATATATTTCCAGCTCTTCTTGTCTTTAAAAAAGAGATAGGTCCTGGATATCTTGGTAAGGAAGATGTTGAAGTCGTCATCATCAACCTGTATCCTTCCAATGGCGTAAAGGTCTGGTTTCTGATTCGTGGGACACTCTGTGAGAAAGGCCCTGTATCCCTCAGCTATCAGGAGATCACGAATCTCGGGTTTTGGAATCCCTTCTTTTACGCCGAAGTAGCGGATCTCTTCTCCCAACTTATCTTCCAAGACTTTTTTGTGCTCAACGATATGCTCCCTGACCACGTCTTCTGGAATATCATTAATATTCCAGGCGGAATCTTCATAGGCACCTATAATTATATCATTTCTTCTGAGTTCTTTCAGGGTGTCCCAGGCCAGATAATCGACTTTTGTGGTCCCCATAGTTACAGATTTTCCCACTTTTGACGGAGAAATGAGTATGGTGGCAGGGTATTGATTATCGGTGAGGATGGGGAAGACGTTTTCGTAAAAGTCCTGATATCCATTATCGAAGGTGAGAGAAATGGGTCGCCCGTCTTTTATGCCCTTTTTCCTCTCCATGTAACGAATTGCATCATCCATAGAAAGGGGATGAAATTTATTTGCTATCAGATATTCTATCTGCTTTTGGAAAGAATCGATGGAGAGCCACAGCCTATAGGCATCCGGGTTCTTACTCACGTTCTGATACTGGATTATGGAAAGTTCTTTTAGCCTCATCGGGTGGTTAAGGGGACGTTGATGATTTAAGAATTAATTATTTTAAACCATTTCAACAAATTATTTCAACATAAAGTGCAATATGCAAAAATTAAGTAAACAGCAAATGACCATCATTTTCCCATTAAGCCCTAAAACGCACCGAAATGACTGATTTCTTAGAGTGCTTACCAAAACATGCCAGAACGCCCCGTTCTTCAGGGCGATGATGAATGGTATCCTTTTAAATTCCCCTCGCTCGATGGGCAAGGGAGAAGGTGAATAAAAGCATCACCCCCACCCCCGTAACGAGCACGGGGCGGGCTTAGTCCTCTCCCCCGCCAGATAATGTGCTGTGATTCGATAAAGCTGTCATTCCGGACGAGCCCATCGTTTTTGGGCGAGACCCGGAATCCAGGAGGATCGTGTAATGTCAAATCACTCTGGATCCCGGCTTGCATCCCGCTCCGCGGGATTTGGCCGGGATGACGAATTGAGATATAGCCTCTCAAGGGGGAGGAGATCGTTTTGAGGTTAGGCAAAAGATGGCCCCCGCCTTGGCGCGTTGAGTTTCGCGAGATTTCAGTTGATAAGACATCTTGCTGATCTTTAGCCTGCAAGGGCTCAAGAAATGAAAAGTAGGTCGTTGACCGGGGGTGATAATTAATTTATACATTTCTGTAAGACAAATGGACGGGGAACTACAAAATTGTAACAAAACGATTCTGTTCTTTCCATATCGCACTGCGCTCTAACTCATTGAATATTTTGTGGGAATCCATTATGCCCCCATATGGCACTATGATTGCTTTAACCAAAAATAACCGCAAGGTTGCTTAGCAGGTGCCTTGCAATATGAGGTCCTAGACGACCATTTAATGCGTTAGGGTTCTTTGAAATAGAAGGAGGTAATAAAATGCTAATATGCCAAACACTGGATGATGTGAGGGAGGTCGTAAAGGATAGAGATATAAGTTTTATCCAGTTCTGGTTCACTGATGTCTTGGGGGTGCTCAAGAGTTTTGCCATAACCCCATCCGAGTTAGAGGAGGGCATGACAGAAGGAATGGGGTTTGACGGATCTTCCATCGAAGGGTTCGCCCGGATTCAAGAAAGCGATATGATCGCCAAACCAGACCCCAGCACGTTTCAGTTGGTGCCATGGAGGGTGGGCGATCGGCCTGTGGCTCGCATGTTCTGCGATATTCTAAACCCTGACGGGACGCCATACGAGGGGGACCCTCGTTACGTGTTCAAGAGGCTTCTGAGCAAAGTTGCAGAGCAAGGTTACACCTATTATCTGGGGCCCGAACTGGAATATTTCTATTTCAAGGATCATAAGTGCACGGACATTATAGATGAGGGCGGCTATTTTGATTCCCGTCCCCTTGATCTGGGAAGTGACCTAAGAAGGGATACCATCTTTGCGCTACAATCCATGGGGATCGATGTGGAGTATAGTCATCATGAGGTGGCCCCCAGCCAACATGAGATAGACCTGAGGTATGATGAAGGCCTAAAGATGGCTGATAAGACACAGACCTACAGGGTGGTTGTCAAGGAGATAGCCCGCAAACATGGTTGCTATGCCACGTTTATGCCCAAACCCATCTTCGGGCAGAACGGGAGCGGCATGCATACCCATCAGTCCCTTTTCAAAGGGGATCAGAATGCCTTTTATGATCCAGAAGATAAATACAATCTGTCAGAAATGGCCAAACACTACATCGCTGGATTGATACATCATGCCCCAGAGATTACCGCAGTGACAAATCAGTGGGTCAATTCCTACAAGAGATTGGTGCCTGGTTATGAGGCCCCGGTCTACGTATCGTGGGCCAGAAGAAACAGGTCAACCATGATCAGGGTTCCCATGTACAAACCGGGCAAGGAACAGGCCACCAGGATTGAGTTTCGTTCGCCCGATCCTGCATGCAACCCCTATCTCGCCTTTGCTGTCATGCTGGGTGCTGGTTTAAGTGGCATAGAGAAGAAGCTGGAACTACCAGATCCCATTGAGGAGGATATCTATGAGATGAATCCTGCTGAAAGAAGGGCACAAGGCATTACGGATTTA
>JASFIT010000153.1:0-9706 GCA_050122535.1 Desulfobacteraceae bacterium
TGCTGTCTTTTCCCGACAAGAGGGGTATGCCATAAGCAAGACAGTAGTCCCTTAGTGCCCAGTTGGCGCGGACCAATTGAGCTGCCTTGTACTTTCCGTCCGGGTTTTGTGCCGGATCGTATTGAATCGTGGGCCAGCAGAAGTTGTCTACCCCTCCCAACTGGTTTGGATCGCACCCAACCGCCAGCACTCTCCTGACCGCTTCATCAATGGTTAGGGCGCTCATATGATAGGTATCAATCTGAGATAAATGGGGGTTTATGGCCTGAGCAACGCCAATCCCTCTCTGCAGGTCCAGAATCGGCCTGACGACCACGGCGTCACTTAGCATATCCCTTCTCTTTCCCACCAGAGGTTTGATGACACTTCCCCCCTGGACTTCGTGATCATACTGTTTAGCAATCCAGTTTCTGCAACATATATTGGGACGAGAAAGCATTTCCTTGAGAAGAGGGCCATACTTTTGGGGTTCACTTAGGACAGGCTCTTTAAGACCCCTCATCTCTGGCGGAATCCACTCCGCATCAAACTCCCACTGGGGAAAATCGGAGGTTAAGAAATCTACCCTTATAAAGGCACAGGTGTTGCCCTTATAGTCAAGTCTGAGGTAGCCAGAATCATTGTACTCCCCAATAACAGTGCTCTCCACCGCATGTTTCGCAGAGAGTTTCATGAAGCGATCTAGGTCTTCAGGCTTCACCGCTATGGTCATTCGTTCCTGGGATTCAGAGACCCAAATCTCCCACTGGTCCAGGCCGTCATACTTCAAAGGGACCTTGTCCAAGTCCACTCGACAGCCATTGCTGAATCGGCAGGATTCCCCCACTGAAGAGGAAAGCCCACCTCCTCCATTATCGGTAATAAAGGATATGAGACCCTCATCCCTCGCTTCCAGTAAGAAGTCATGCATCTTTTTCTGGGTATATGGATCTCCGATCTGCACATGCCCCGCAGGGGTCGATTCACTGTATGTCTCCGAGGCTGCTGTAACCCCATGGATTCCGTCTTTCCCAACCCGCCCTCCTGACATGATAATAAGGTCACCGGGGGTAGTGGTCTTCAAATGAGATGATTCGTTGTTGACCTTGGCAGGCATGATTCCTAGAGCCGTGACAAAGACGAGACACTTGCCCAGATAGCTTTCATCAAAGAGCACTTGACCGAAAGGCGTGGGAATGCCGCTTTTGTTCCCCCCATCCCTTACCCCTTCAATGACACCGTCCAGGAGGCGTCGTGGATGGAGGTGTGGTCTCAGGTCCTCTGCATAATCTCGAGGGCCTACACAGTACCCATATAGCCCCATGATGAGTTTGGAGCCCTTTCCCGTCCCCATGGGGTCGCGATAAATACCAACGATTCCTGTAATAGCGCCGCCATAAGCCTCCATGTTGGAAGGGCTATTGTGCGTCTCACCCGTGATTGTGTAATAGTAATGATCATGAAAGCGAGCGACTCCAGCATTATCCCACAGAACCGATACGACCCAATCCTTTTCATCTTTTATCTTTAGGGTAGGGGCTTCAATGCAGGTCTTAAAGGGGTTATCTACGAGCTCTTTATGGCCACTGGAAAGATCATGGTATCTGAAGAGTCCTTTGAAAGTGTTGTGGTTGCAGTGATCACTGCGGGCCTGAGAGATATATTCCAGTTCCACATCAGTGGGTAATGAAAGGCCATACTTGTTCCTTTCTGCCTGAATGTCCTCACGCAAAAAGTAGCGCCGGATAACAGGAATATCACTCTCCTGTAAAGCGAGATTACGATCCAGGGAAATCCTTCTTAATTCTTCATCGCTCCCTATCGCTATGGTACTCACCTGCGGTTCATGGTCGAGCACCACTTTGGGCAGAATAATACCTATACCCTCATCAGGATTCCATTCACCGGGAGAATAGATCCTCCATTGTTGGATGATTTCGTTGGCGAGGATCTCAGAGGCGATCTTTTTCACCTGCACTTGCAGAAGTTTTCCCTTAATCACATAAAGCTTGGAGGTGTAAACGGCCTCATCAGGTTTGAATCTGAGTTTCAAGAGATCCTCAATGGCCTCCACCGCTGTGCTTCCGGCCGTGTCTCTGACGCCGGGCCGAAATCCTATCCAGATTATCCAATCAAACGCCTTGGCCATGGGTGAAAAGGAGGATTCTTCTGTGACTGGATTGGTAAATATGTGGGTCCTTAGCATCTCCAACTGGTGGGCATTCAGATCAGCATCTATGGTCAGGACACGGATCACCCGAATATCTTCTATCTCAAGGTCGAAATAATCCTTTGCTTTATCCCTTACGCTCGCCCCTTCTGCATCCATCAAACCGTCTCTCAGCCGTATTTCCAACCTGGAGGCCATCTGTGACTCCTTGTTTTTTTTCAGATTTTGAGGTACTCTAAATGAATAGTAAGGACGAGTCAATATGTTACCATGCCCGTTGTGGGGTTGAAATCGCAACCCCAGATGCATATATTGACCAAGAGGCTTTTTAGCTGGATTCATTGAGGTTTTTCAAGAATGCTAACTCAACATTTTTAAATCATGAATGAGAGGTAACCATGCAACGTGACAGCGGGAATGAGGGCAGTAGCGGAAAGCTCCCTGATCAGAAAGAGCTGGAAAAGGAGCTGAGCGAATATCTATCCAAAAAATATGGAAACCGCATTAAGATCATCTCGCCTTTCATCTTTCCAAAGGGTGAGGAGGCAGCAACAGATGAGGGAAAAGCTGCGGATAGGAAAAGTGGCATTCCCACATTCGATATGCTGCCTGAAGAGCTGGAGGCCTATCTTGACAGCTTCGTTGTGAAACAGGACCAGGCCAAGGCCGTTTTGGCCACAAAGATCTGCACCCATTTCAACAGGATCAACTACCTGAAGAAGAATTCTGAGAAAAAGAAGACCCTGGGCGTGGGCATGATAAAAAACAATGTGCTCATGATTGGCCCGACAGGGGTGGGCAAAACCTATATCATCAAACTCATTGCACAAAAGTTGGGCGTTCCTTTTGTCAAGGGTGATGCCACCAAATTCAGTGAGACCGGCTACGTGGGCGGCGACGTGGAAGATCTGGTGCGCGATCTGGTCTATGAAGCGAATGAAAATATAGACCTGGCGGAAAACGGTATCATCTATATTGATGAAATCGATAAGATAGCGTCTGCCAGAAATATCATTGGCCACGATGTATCCCGTACAGGGGTCCAGAGGGCCCTGCTGAAGCCGATGGAAGAGACGGAAGTGGACCTAAAGGTCCCCCATGATCCAGTCTCCCAAATTCAGGCCATCGAGCATTACAGGCGAACGGGCAAAAAAGAGAAAAAGATGGTCAATACAAGGAATATCCTTTTTATCATGAGTGGAGCCTTTGGTGAGTTGGCAGAAATCATCAAGAAGCGACTTCAACGCCAGGGAATAGGCTTTGAAGCGGATGTACGGCCAACTGAAGTGCCATGGGAGATCTTGAAGGAGGTAGCGGCCCAGGATTTGATTGAATTTGGATTCGAGTCTGAATTCGTAGGCCGATTGCCTGTCGTTGTTGTCTTTGATGAACTGACCAAAGATGACCTGGTGGAGATTCTGAAGAATCCCAATAACCCTATCATCCTAAGCAAGAGGCAGGATTTCAGGGCCTACGGGATTGACATAAAATTTGAGGATGAGGCGTTGGCCAAGATAGCTGAAATGGCCGTTCAAGAGAAAACCGGCGCCCGGGGTTTGGTGAGTGCCATGGAAAAGGTCCTTATCCCTTTTGAGAAGAACCTACCCTCTACAGATATCAAGAAACTTCTGGTTACCCCCGAACTGGTCGGTGACCCTGAAGGGGAGCTATCATCTCTAAAACAGAATCCAGATGATTCGAAAAGACTGGAGAGGTTCGAAAGGGGAGTCCGGCAAGAGCTAAAGAACATAAAGGCGTTTGTTACCAGTAGGGCCCGCGATTTTCGTCAAACATCTGGCTTGGAGCTCTACGAGAAGAGGGTTGGGTTGATAGCAGAGCTCTATTTAAAGACCATCTGTGATATAACTTCCGCCTTCGATGACTTTCTGCAGATGTATAAGCAAATCAAAATGGAAGAGAATACCCTGTTTGACCAACTCGAGGCAAACGTCACTTTTGATGATAGCGCCGTTGATGAGATAATCCACCAAGCTATTGAGACCGGTGAAGAACCAAGGTCTTTGGCATTGAGGCTGGTGAAAAAGCTTGAGTACGGCCTCAAGCTTGTAAGGGATCGAGCAGGCATTGAAGATTTTGTCATCAGTGGAGAGGCTGTAACTGATATGGAAAAGTATATCAACGGACTTGTCAAAAAGTACTACCAGCAAGAATACGATCTCCATCATCCGAAGAGCAAGGAGAGTTAATTAGATCCGGCCCTTCCTCTCAGAAGTCTTCTTTTCTTTGAGTTCTCACCAGAACCAAAACCTGTAGGAATGAGGAAATGATAGGCATCTCCAAACTCTATTGTGGGACTGTAGAGCCCTCTGATGCACTTCGTTATGGCAGACGGTCGGGTGATATGCCCTCCCATCTACTCCAGTTCTCTGCGGATAAGAAGCCGGTGGTGGTCTGGAACATGACCCGGGCATGCAACTTAAAATGTATTCACTGCTATGCCCATGCGGTCGGTCGGAGCCGTGAAACGGAGTTGACGACTGAGCAAGCCAAAACCATGGTTGATGACCTGGCACATTTCGGGGTACCGGTCCTTCTTTTTTCTGGCGGTGAGCCTTTGGTGCGCCCCGATCTGGTAGAACTGGCCAGTTATGCCGTCTCCAAGGGCATGAGGGCGGTCATATCCACAAACGGAACCCTTATTACCCAAGAAAAGGCAGAGGAATTGAAGAGGGTGGGCCTTTCCTACGTGGGCGTCAGTTTAGATGGCATGGAGTCGATCAATGATCAGTTTCGCGGGAAAAAGGGTGCTTTTAGAGATGCCATCGAGGGCATAAGGAACTGTCAAGATTCGGGGCTCAAAGTTGGACTTCGGTTCACCATTAATCGCATGAATATGGGTGAGGTATCACGGATATTTGATCTCCTCGAGGCATCAAATATACCGAGGGTCTGTTTTTACCATCTTGTCTACGCAGGGCGAGGGTCCGATTTGATCGATCAAGACCTGGATCATGCCGAGACCCGAAGAGTGGTCGATCTGATTTTGGACAGGACCAAGGATCTGCATGATCGGGGCATCGCCAAGGAAGTGCTGACCGTGGATAACCATGCGGACGGACCCTACCTCTATCTTAGGATGCTCAGGCAGAAGAATCCCCGGGCCAAAGAAGTCCTAGAGCTTCTCAAAATGAATGAGGGAAATAACTCCGGTAGGGGTATAGGATGCATTAGCTGGGACGGCTCTGTCCATGCGGACCAATTCTGGCGACATTGCAGTTTTGGAAATATCCTGGAAAAACCGTTCAGCCAAATATGGACAGACCTTTCCAATCCCCTGATGGCCAAACTGAAGGATAAGAAGCGGTATGTAAAGGGACGTTGCGCTTTATGTCAGTGGCTTGATATCTGCGGTGGTAATTTCAGGGTCAGGGCAGAGGCCGCAACTGGTGACCTGTGGGCCCCAGATCCGGCCTGTTATCTAAGCGATGAGGAAATAGGGATTGATAAAAGTGCCTAAAGTGGAATAAAGTGCCTAAAGTAATCTAAAGTGTCTAAAATGCCTAAAATTGTTTGATCTGCCTTTTCATGTATGTCCCAAAACCCCGTTTATCTTTTAGTTCACTTTTTCCCTGAAAGGACATTGTCATGATTATACGTCCCCGCAGGCTCAGGAGATCGTCAGCCATACGGCAAATGGTCAGAGAGACGACCCTCTCGGTGAAAGACTTCATCTACCCCCTTTTTGTGAGACATGGCCAACACATAAAAGACCCTATAGCCTCCATGCCGGGACAGTATCACTTTTCTGTGGATAGCATAGCGAAAGAGGTAGAGGAGATATGGTCGCTGGGCATCCCCTCCATCATCCTCTTCGGCCTGCCCGATAAAAAGGATGCTGTGGGAAGTCGATCCTACGCAGAGGATGGGGTTGTCCAGCAGGCCATTTTGGCCATCAAGGAGAAGGTGCCTGAGATGGTGGTCATGACCGATGTTTGCCTTTGTGAATACACGGATCATGGCCATTGCGGTGTTATCAAAGATGGCCAAGTGGATAATGATGCCACCCTCGAGCTCTTGGCCCGCCAGGCCGTCAGTCATGCCAAAACGGGTGCCGATTTTGTGGCCCCCTCTGACATGATGGACGGTCGCGTGGCCGCGATAAGAGAGGAACTGGATGCCAATGGTTTCCAGGAGATCGGCATACTTTCGTATGCAGTCAAATATGCCTCCGCCTTCTATGGCCCTTTCAGGGAGGCCGCTGAATCCGCTCCCCAGTTTGGTGACCGCTCAGGGTATCAGATGGATGCGGCCAATGCCATTGAAGCGATCAAAGAGGCCGTTCTGGATATGGAAGAGGGGGCCGACATGCTGATGGTAAAGCCCGCACTTCCCTATCTGGATATTGTCAGAAGGGTGCGTGAGGAATGCTTGCTGCCTTTGGCCGCCTACAACGTGAGTGGAGAGTACGCCATGATCAAGGCAGCAGATGAAAAGGGATGGATAGACGGCACTAGAGTGATGATGGAAGCCTTGCTCTCCATCAAGAGGGCAGGGGCCGATTTGATATTAACCTACTTCGCCAAAGAGGCTGCACAAATATTGAATTCGGGCACTAAATGAAGAAAGCTTCCTCGCATAAGAGAAATGAGCTTCGCCTAGTGGCCTGGGAAATGACCAGAAGCTGCAACCTGAATTGCGTCCACTGTCGGGCTGCCGCTGAACGAGGACCTTATCCAGGAGAACTGGACACGGAAAAATGCCTCGAGATACTGGACCAGATTGCGCAGGTGGGAAAGCCTATCGTCATCCTTACGGGCGGTGAGCCCTTATTGAGACAGGATGTCTTTGCGTTGGCCCAACACGGAACGCTGCTGGGCCTGCGCATGGTGATGGCCACCAACGGGACGCTAGTTACGCCAGAGATCGCTGAGAGAATCAAGTCATCGGGGATTAAGCGGGTGAGCATTTCCCTTGATGGGGCGAGCGCGCAGGAACATGATCAATTTCGGAAGGTGCCAGGGGCCTTTGATGCTTCCCTTCAGAGTATTGAATGGTTGAATAGGGAGGGCATAGAGTTTCAGGTTAATACTACTGTGACGAGACATAATGTCCACCAGGTCGGAGAAATCTTGGATCTGGCGGTCAATCTGGGCGCCGTGGCACACCATATCTTCCTGTTGGTTCCCACGGGGCGTGCGAAAGATATGGTCAACCAGGAGATTGACGCCCTGGAATATGAAAAACTACTGCACTGGTTCTATGACATGAGAAATCAGGTTCCCCTTCATCTCAAGGCCACTTGTGCGCCTCATTATTACAGAATCCTCCGTCAAGAGGCTCACACAAGGGGAGAAAAGGTCAACTTTGATACCTATGGTCTCGATGCGGTCACTCGCGGGTGCTTGGGGGGGACCGCCTTCTGCTTCATCTCCCATGACGGGATCGTTCAGCCTTGCGGCTACTTAGAATTGAATAGCGGAGACCTTAAGGAGTCATCTTTCGGGGAAGTGTGGCGAGATTCTCAGATCTTCAAGCGATTGAGAGATTTCTCAGCGTATGGTGGAAAATGAGGCCGATGTGAATATCTGAAGTTCTGTGGGGGGTGCCGTGCCAGGGCATATGAAAACACTGGAGACTACATGGCCGAAGAACCCTTGTGCATATATAAACCTTCGAAGGAGCTGAGGGTCGCAGGTGGGTCCTAAGGGCCCTTCTTTTCCCCAACTTTAGCTCACTTTAGGCATTTTAGCTCACTTAATGGAATAAACCTATGGATGATGTGGACAAAGCCATGGTCAACGAGATCCAGTCCGATTTCCCCATTACAACCCGTCCATACCGTGAACTGGGGAAGCGCTTTGAACTCCCCGAAGAGGAGGTTCTTGAACGACTCAAAAGGCTTAAGGCAGAAGGTGTGATAAGGAGGATTGGCGGGAATTTCGATTCAAAGAGTCTCAATTTTACGAGTACCCTTTGCGCGGCTAAAGTACCAAAACAAAAGATGGATAGATTTGTTGAGGTGGTTAATAGTTATCCGGGCGTCACCCACAACTACTTACGGAATCACGATTACAATGTGTGGTTCACATTTATTGCCCAGAATGTGCTTCTCATAGATAAGGCGCTAGATGAGATATCTGGTGCGACGGGGGTCATTGAAATTATCAATCTGCCAGCAGTCAAGCAGTTTAAGATTAAGGTGGATTTCGAAGTCTAGTGTTGAAGCTGTCGGAAAACGCCCATCTGCTGCGTTACCCTTATCCCTCGTCACTGCGGCGTACTTCAATGTACGCCTCATTCCTCGGGATTTCGGAAGCCTTGCATCTAGACATTTTCCACCGGCCTCTCAGAAGCCGGTTTTTCGACAGTCTCATTTCTATTCCTCAATTTTATTCAATAAACTCTCCAATTCTTGCTCAGTCAACCTTCCCGCTTCAACGAGCAGATCGCCGATCCCATCTTCTCTAAGCTCGTCGATGGAAAGAATGGATTCATTCGTCTTTCCTTTGGTGCTAAAGAGCGTATAATTTAACGTCCAACTTGATTTTTTCAATAATTTTATCGTGTTCTCTACGAAAATAAAGTGATAGTTCAACACGAAATAAACAACGGCCCCAGCAATGGCCCATATCAATAACTTTTTTCGAAACTTCATCTGAGAAATTTCTCGTCTATGTCATACAGTGGTGGGCGATGCGCGACTCGAACGCGCGACCTCTGGTTCCGGAGACCAACGCTCTATCCAACTGAGCTAATCGCCCCATGGGTTAATTTTTACCATTATTTTCTTTCACGGTCAATACGGAACACCTTCAGCCAGAGACTGTTAGATAAAAATCAACCCACCCGAACGCTTTCACATGTCTGGCGAGAAATCCCATAAGAGGCTGGGAAATAGATGCACCTTATTGTTTTTGGCCTCATTGTCCTGCATCCTTTTGTTTCGTACCGGGGGCCGCCATTCGCTTGATTTTTCCCATATTTTATGCAATCGAGAGCTATTCTTTTTCGATTAATTCATTTTAGATGTAATTAAACTTACTTAATAATAACCTTAAAAAGTCTTGACAGTAACAGGTATTTCTGTTAAAAAATTGGAAAGTAATTTAAAGCAATAAAATAGAACTCAAAGATACGGGTGGTGCACCATGATAGATAAAACAGACAACATTTCCGACAAGGAGATCACCGAAGAAGACCTGCTCGATTTCGAGCTGGACGATCTTTCTCCAGAAGAGCTAAGTGGGGGTTCAGGATCTGGAGAGTCGGATGAAGACATCTTGGAACTTGTTGATCTCGTGGAAGAAGGGAAGAGAGATAAGCTGAAAGACTCCTTCGAAGGCGAAATAGCGGATCTGATGAAGGAGGATGAAGAGATGACGGCTCCGACAGCGGAAATATCTGATCTGGAAGAGATAATGGATGAAGGAGAGCGTCCTGAGGAGGCTGAAACGGAGTTGGATTTGTCAGATATTTCCTTGACGGATCTGGCTGCGGAGGCGGAGGCTCAGCCTGGCGAGACCCTTGAAGAAGAAATTGCAGAAGCCCCTGTTGAGGAAGGGATGGAAGAACTGCCTACCGCTGCCATTGAAATGG
>JASFIT010000154.1:0-9700 GCA_050122535.1 Desulfobacteraceae bacterium
AGCTTGAAAAGAGAGGCAAGGAACAGAATCGACATGAAAAGGCCCTAAACAAAATTGAATCGGAACTCAAGTTGTCTGAAGACAAAAGGAAAGAGGAAGAGAAGTATCTGTACCAGAAAGAGGTTGAATTGCGGGAAAGCGAAGAGGAGTTTGAGCAGATCCGAAACGAACTGGAAAAGCTAAAGATGGATCTCAGACTCTCTCAGGAAGAGGAGAGGGGCCTGTCGAGGGAGATAGAGCGGATTGAGGATTTCATCTATGAAACCCACCAGAAACTGGAAAAGATAGATAAAGATATTTCAGAGGGAAAGCAAAAGTTTCAAGAGCTTCTAAAGAGTGAAGAGATCTTACGAGGAGGCCTGCAAGGTTTCCACGAGAAACTAGAAAAGGCTGAAGAGGCGGTAAACGGGGCGGAGCTGGATCGGAATCAATTTCAGGCCAAGATTCGGGAGGAGGACAAAAAAGGAGAGAATATACGGGCTGAGTTGGAGATTCTCAGAGAAAAGATAAACACGGCCAAGCTCGAACAATCCGAGATCAGGTTCAAGATGAACAATCTGGTAGAGTTGGTGAGAGAGAAATTCAACCTGAACCTGGTAGAAATCTGCAAGGAATACGTGCAAGACGATTTCTCTGAACTGAAAACGAGGGATGAACTGGAACGCAAGAAGAAATGGAAGGAGAGAATGGGAGAGGTCAATCTGACTGCCATTCAGGAGCATGAGGCGCTCAAAGAGAGACACGACTTTATGAGTGGACAGCGGGAGGATCTCCTCAGTTCCATTGAATCACTCGAGAAGGCCATCAGAAAGATCAACAAAACCTCTTTAGAGAAATTCAGAGAGACCTTCGATCAGGTGGATAGGAAATTGAAATCGGTCTTTCCAATCCTCTTTGACGGGGGTACAGCCGGCCTGAGACTGATAGATCCTGAAAAGCCCCTGGAGAGTGGTGTCCTTGTGGAGGTCCGTCCGCCGGGCAAGAAGTTGAGCCATATGGGGTTGCTCTCTGGAGGTGAAAAGGCCCTTGTGGCCATGGCTCTTTTATTCTCTCTCTATCTGATCAGGCCCAGTCCATTCTGCCTGCTGGATGAGGTGGATGCACCCCTTGATGAGGCCAATATTGATCGTTTCAACGAGCTTCTCAAAGAGATCAGGAAATACTCACAGATCATCCTGGTAACACATAACCGTAGGTCCATGGAGATTGTGGACAGGCTTTACGGCGTGACCATGGAAAGGGCAGGCGTATCGAAGATGGTATCCGTGGATCTCCAGGCGTTCAAAGAGAATTAGCTATTTGAAATACCTGTCAAGAATGTGCATGTTGTTTCGGATGGAAGGCGTATTTTCCGCTTTCCCCGTGGCGATATATTCAGCGAATTGTAGAACGCCATTCTCATCAGGCGCGTAAATGATGATAAAAGGGGTTACGCCCGCCGCAGTCTTTCTAAATTCGTCCACATTTCCGCCACTCATATCTCCAAAAACCCGCTCGTAGAACTTAAACTGGGGTGAGTTGAGATTGACAACCGCAGACTTTACCTGCGGATACAGCTTGGCAAGATCCCTGAATTCCTCCATCTCTCGTCTACACCGTCTGCAAACCAATGTGGCTGTTAGGAGCACTAGGCCTTTTCCATCGACCGGCGTTACAGGAAGAAATCGATCGAAATTATCATCCCTCAAAATGGAAAAGTTTCCATACTTTTTCCCGATTTTGTGGCACTCTGTTTCCAGACCAAACCGTTCGTAAAACCTATAAGCAAGTGTGTCTGAACCTTGCAAGGCCCTATTAGCATCTTCTACACGCGCGGATGCATGGAGTTTCAGCTCCTCGCCGTAATAGACTCTCTCTCCATCGCCCATGACCGCTCTTCTGAGGGCCCTGGGGTCCAGATCGAGAGGTTTTCCGTTCGGGTCTTTAACCATGGTTTCGAAACCGTTCTTGGGCAGAACTTTTT
This sequence comes from Desulfobacteraceae bacterium, assembly GCA_050122535.1. GTDB lineage: Bacteria > Desulfobacterota > DSM-4660 > Desulfatiglandales > HGW-15 > JASFEQ01. The sequence goes on from JASFIT010000154.1 coordinate 1,964, forward strand.
CGCTGAGCTGGGCCAATTGGAGGAGGCTGTGGGAATCGCCTGCGTTCACCCATATGCCTTGGGCTTCTTGATGGAGTCTACTGCCGAGATGGACCTCATAATTTCCCGAATCAACTGGAAATATGGTGATGCTATTAATATTCTCCTCCACACTGCCGATGCAGCGCCACTCAAGGCCTTTGAAATATGATCCTTTCTCCTCTGGATTTCCATTTTTGTCACAGCGTAGCGCCCCTGCCAGGCCCGTGAAAAGGAGACCCGTATTGAACTGGCTATACAGGGTTAGATCCGAGCGTCTTTGGCTTTCAACGGCTTCAGCCTTTAGTTGCTCAAAATGGGCCGTTGCCTTTTCATGAAGAGATGCGGTTGCTTTGTCCACAGGCTCCAAGGTTTGCCACTCAGGATCATCGAACCTGTCGCCTCGATCCCAGAATAGCATCCTTTCGATCTCTTCATCCGTCCCGATCCAGGACTGGATGAGCTCCAGGTCTTTAGAGGTCACATACTTAGCCAGTGATTTTCTCTCTTTTGCGTTGAGCTTTGGCATGAGATCCTTATGCTGAGGAGTCATCTTTTCCATCAGCTCCAGTTCATGGGGGGTAAATTCGTTCATTCTCTCCTCTCTTTTTGGGGTTGAAGCGTTGCCTTTTAAACTCAGATCCTCTTGAGCGTGCCAAGGGAAACAGAGTCCGTTTTCAGGGAAATGGGCTCCCATCCTAGCGAGCGTTTAATTATTATTCAAATCAATAATTTTTTTGGATGGATCGAAAATATCTATGTCTTGTCCGAAGGGGCAGATGACGATTTTTCGCCGTGGGGAAGGCTTTTCGACGGAAATGCTCGCAGGTATGGAGATGAAGAGAGACGTGTGAAAGGGACCCCATCAGGTGAACGTTATGTCAGGTTTTATGCTGCGGATAAAGGCCTTTGCGGCTGGCGAGAGATATTTCTTTTTCCGCGTGATGATCCCGTACACCCTTTTTTCAAAGAAACGATCCAGGGAAAAGATATCGAGCTTGCCCTTGTCTTCTTCCGTAAGGGCATAATCGTCGAGAATAGAAACACCGAGGCCAAGGGCCACAAATTTCTTGACGGCGTTATAGTTATTGAGAGCTAGCACCACGTTTAGTGTTAAATCATTTTCCTTGAACCTTCTCTCAATAAAAGGTCGCAAAGTGCTTGAGTGGGGAAAAGTGAGAAAGGGGGCCTTTGAAATTTGCTTAAGAGTAAGCCTCTTCCCGGGGGAAAAGGGGCTCTTTTTCGATGCAATAAGCTTAGGCCTTGTCTCAAAAAGATCATCGTAGTTGAGAGCTTCGGGGACTTTGGGCAGGTTGGCGATTCCAAAGTCTGCTTCTGCTGACTCCACTTTCTCAAGAATCATCTCCAAACCGCCCCCCTCGATTTCAAACTTCACATTGGGATGGGTGCTTCTAAAATCGACGATAAATCGGGGGAGAAAGAAATGGATGATCGCGTGCGTGGCCGCCACCACAATCCTCCCCTCATGCTCCAAATTGATTCCTGCAATTTCATTTTTCATCTCTTTAACGATCTCAAACAGGGAGATCACCTTTTCTAGGAAAACCTTACCCTCGGGTGTCAGCTCCATCTTGCCCGAGGCGCGGTTGAAAAGGGTGACCCCGAATTCATTTTCCAGGCATTTTATCTGGTGGCTCACCGTGGGCTGGTTCCGTCTCATTTCCAGAGCCGCATGGGTGACACTGCCCGTTTTGGCGACGAAATAGAAGCCACGAAGCCACTGCAAAAAATCCCCTCCCATCTCCTCGATCATGTTGAATCCCCCCGTTTGAAGTTGTAGATTACCAGACTTAGAGGTAAGAATAACCTGTTTCACCTTAGCTAAATTCATTGAAATTATCAATGAGTTTCTAAACAGAATCGATTTGACTAATAATTCTTTCCTCCATTAATAGGGATATTCGAAGCGGAAAGACCCAGGATGTTTTCTGGGAAGAAAGGAGAATATATACCATGGAAGTTAAAGAAACAGCGGCCTGTGGTATATCTCTTCGGGAATTTGCCATAGAATTTGAGACCGATGAACTAGTAGACATTTATAGAGTGCTGAACTATGCCCAGAGCGAGGAGGGATTCTTCGACGAGGACTTTCTGGATGATCTCAAGTCACAGATGATTTACATCATAGGCGCATCGGTTGAAGAGGAACCGCAGGAGGAGATCGAAGAGACTATCCACTGGGAGGAGGAAGACGCCTCATACGATCTACACTTTAGTGAGCCAGAGGGCGCGAAGCTTTTTCAAATCCTGAACGGTGTTGACCATCCGAGAGAAGGTTTTGACAAAGAAATGAACGAGAAGCTTCTTGGCCAGATGATGGATATGGCCCCGAGCGTCCTGGAGAACATCACTGTTATCAACCGATAGGGAAAGGAGACCGGGCTTCATGAACGTCATCGTCTTGATCAACGATACCTGGCGCTGGGACTATCTGGGGTGTTATGGAAACGACTGGATAAAGACGCCCAATCTGGACAAGCTGGCCTCGGAAGGCGCCGTATTCGACTATTGTTATGCTGAGGGCCTACCTACGGTCCCCACGCGCACCACATTTTTTACCGGTCGTTTTACCTTCCCTTTCCGAGGCTGGCAACGCCTTGAACCCACCGATGTTCTGCTGGCCGAAGTCTTGTGGAACAAGGGTTATCACTCTGCCATGATTACCGACGTCTACCACCTCCACAAGCCGTCCATGGCCTTTGAAAGGGGCTTCGATTATACCAAGCACGTCCGCGGTCACGAAGGCGACCCCTACATTGTGGACGAATCCATAGAAGTGGATGTGGACAAATACTATAAAGGGGATGGAAAGGACAAGGCGGTCAAGGCCCAACTCACCCAATACCTTCGAAATGTCCACCCTTGGAAAGGGGAGGAGGACACATTCGTGGCCCAGTGCGTCAAAGAAGGGATAAAGTGGCTGGAGGATCAGACCGAGAAGGATAACCTCCTCCTTTGGGTGGATTGCTTCGACCCGCACGAGCCCTGGGACCCCCCATCCCCCTATGATCGGATGTATACCGACCCCAATTACAAGGGACAGGACATCATTCACCCCATTCCTGGAAACGTGGAAGGGTATCTTACGCCCGAAGAATTGAACCACATCAAAATGCTCTATGCGGGAAAGGTGACCCTCTGTGACCACTGGATTGGCATCTTTCTGGACAAGGTCAAGGATTTGGGGCTCTATGACAATTCCTTAATCCTATTCACCACAGATCATGGTGCTCCCTTTGGGGAGCATGGCTATATCAAGAAGGCGCAACCGGGTCTTTATGAGGACCTGGTCCATATTCCCTTGATCATCCGGCATCCGGAAGGTTTGGGAGCCGGAAAACGGTTCAGCGCCATGGTGGAGACCACCGAAGTGTTCCCCACCATTCTGGATTTCTTGAAAGTCCGCCAGCCGCCCAAGATCCATGGTCAGAGCCTTTTGCCCATGATGGCGGGAGAGGTAGAATCCATACGAGATTACGCCTACATGGGGCATTTCAAGAGGAACTGGCGGGTCAGCAATCAGGAATGGTCTTTTACCCTGAATTTTGACAAGGGGAAAGCAAACGAGCTTTACAATCTAAAGGAAGATCCTGATGAGCAAAAAGACCTTATCTCTGAGAACCCCCAGAAGGCCATGGAGCTGGAGCTGGAACTGAGAAGGTTTGTGGCGGGACTTCGTTGAGTTGAAAGTTTAAAAGTAGAGGCTGCAATTTAAAGTCATGATGGACCTTTTAGGCAGCCGTTTTACAGTACAGAAAGGAGTTGAACGATGGCGTGGCCCTATGAGTACAGGTCGGGCGTAGCACATTATGACAGGGAGAAGGCCTTTGCAGGGTATACAATTTTTGTCCCCATTCCGGGTCGAGCCGGCACAAAGCGAAATGAGGTCCAGGGTGAAGTCAAGCTGCTTGATATGAGGGGAAATACGGTCCACACCTGGAAAACGCCCTATCCCGCGCACCAGGCCCGCCTTTTCCCGGATGGGAAAATCGTGGTCTCCATGCGCTGCGGAGATCCCATCCCTGACAGGCCGGGTTTGGGCAAGTACCACATGGGAGGTGTCAGCGGCCGGTTCATGGAAATGGACTGGGACGGCAATATCCTCTTCGAGCATTTTGATTCCGACATGCACCATGATTTCAGAAAATTGCCCAATGGCAACTATCTCTACGTCAACTGGGAAAAGGTTCCTCCGGGTCTGGCCAATAAAGTACGTGGCGGGCAGAAAGGGACGGAGCACAAGGACGGCACCATGTTCGGTGACTACTTCCGGGAGATCGACTCAGAGGGGAAAACGGTCTGGGAGTGGCACGGGATAGAGCATTTCGATCCAGATATCGACATTATCGGCGCCATTCACCCAAGGGAGGAGTGGACCCACATCAATGATGTGGACGTGATGCCCAACGGCAATATTGTGTCCAGCAGCCGCCATCTGGACAGTGCCTTTATCATCGACCGTAAATCAGGAGATATCATCTGGCGATGGGGGAACGTGGCCTACCTGGACAAAGAGACGGGGCAGGTGGAGCACAGAGATGTCCGAAATATGAAGACCATGGGAGGACCCCATGACGCACACATCATTGCCGAAGGACTTCCTGGCGCGGGAAATATGCTCATTTATGACAATGCCATGTATCGGTATTTTTCCCGTGCCGTGGAGGTGGACACCGAGACAGGAGACGTGGTATGGGAGAGTGAGCAACCCTTCGGAATTGAAGGGTACGTGAAAGGCAGGGTCCATTTTTCACCTTTCATATCGGGTGCTGATCGCCTTCCCAACGGAAATACCCTCATCTGTTGCGGGGGAGAGGGCGTCCTATTTGAAATCACAAGAGAGAAAGAGATCGTCTGGCATTGGGTTCGACCCGAGCCCAATTTGCAAAGCGCAGTGGAGTGGGGCATCTTCCGGGCCTATAGATATGCGCCGGATTACTGCCCGCAGTTAAGAAACCTCCCACCCGCAGAGGGAGAGTGATTTGGGGAGAGGAACCTGAACAAAGGTTCAGAAAAGGTGTCGATAATACGAGGGAAATAGGGAGAAAAAATATAAACGAAAGGAAATCTCTTAGAAAATGCCCACTATTATAAAGGAGGGATGAAATGAAAAAGGAAAAATCACTAGCGTTGGTATGCAGTATTGGGGTTATCTTCGTGATGGTAACTGCTTTCTTTACATCACCGCCACAGGCTCTGGCGAAATCCATTGAGCTGAGCTTCGCAACGCACATTCCGGCAAAGGCCGCTCCCTACCACAGCGCATTTGAACCTTGGGCAAAAGAGATAGAGAAGCGCAGCCAGGGGATGATAAAGATAAAGTTTTATCTTTCCCGGACATTGCTCAAGCCGGGGGATGCCTATGACGGGGTTGTAAATGGCATTGCGGATATGGCCTGGGCGCCCCATAGCGTCACCCCAAAGCGGTTCCCTTTGATCAGTGTGATGGAGCTCCCCTTTCTGAGTCCAGATACCTTTCCTGGCGCCTTTGCACTTCAAGATCTTTACAAGAAATTTCCGGAAATAAGTGCGGAACATAAGGATGTGCATGTGCTTTTCTTGTGGGTGACTCTCCCCTACGAAATCCATACCGTGAAAAAGCCGGTCAGAACGATTGGGGACATCAAAGGGATGAAACTGGCCACCCAGCCCGGCGCAGTGGCCGCCTTACAGGGGTTGGGTGCTGTGCCCGTCACCATGCCCACCCCCAGGATCTATCAGAGCGTGGAAAAGGGCGTTGTAGACGGTTCAGCCCTGGCCTGGGGAGCCTACAAAGCCTGGAAGCTATACGAGGTGACGAAATATCATATTAATCCTCATATGGGCGGACTTCCCTACTGGACAGTCATGAATAAAAATTCATGGAACAGCCTTCCCAAAGGGGCCCAAAAGGTCATCACGGATGTGACCACAGAGATGATGCCACAAACACTCTGCGCTGCGGTTACAAAGGAGGGTAAAAAAGGTATTGAGATGTCGCTGAAGCGCAACCACGAGATCATCGATCTTTCTCCAGGGGATTTGGCCAAATGGAGAGCAACGAGTAAACCGGCCTGGGAAAAATGGATAAAGGATATGGAGGCCAGAGGCCTACCCGGTCGCGCTGTTCTGGACGAGGCTGTAAGGCTGGTGGACAAGTATAATAAATAAAGTTTTGGGACCCGCTGAAAGAGGTTGTCTAAAACTCTATGGAACTGGAAAAAGCTGCTCGCGCAGTTGAGAGCGTAGCCAATCCCTTAAGCCGCATGACCGATAGGGTGGGACGGGTCGTCCTGGCCCTGATGATGCTTCTCATCACTGTGGACGTGGTCCTGCGCTATTTCCTCAATCGTCCCATAAAGGGCAGTTATGAACTGGTTGAGTTCATGCTGGTCCTGTTGGTCTATTTGGGATTGGCCTACACGCAGACGAAAAAGGGGCACGTCTCTGTCACGCTTTTCACGGCCAAGCTGTCCTTGGGGCAAGTATCGGTCATTCGTGGTGCCACGTACCTTCTTTGCCTGGCCATATTTGGCATTATATCCTGGCGATGTGTGCTTCAAGCCGAGACCTTGAGGGCCAGTGAAACCGCATCAGGCGTGCTGTTCATCCCCAACTTCCCCTTCATGTGGGTGGTGGCCTTGGGAAGCGTACTGCTCTGCATCATTTTTCTCATAGATTTTATTGATTCCCTGGATGGTGTAATCAAAAACACCAAAAATCCATGGTTCTGGTTTGCCCTGGATGGGGTATTTGTTTTCTTGGTCCTGACCATGCCGGTGTGGCTCGACTGGCTCCCCTGGGATATTTCCCGCCCTGTCATGGGAGTCATAGGGGTGAGTCTGCTCGTACTACTCCTCTTTTCCAGCATGCCCATCGGCCCGGTCATGGCACTCATCGGCTTCCTAGGCTTTGCCTATCTGGTCAACCTGAATGCCAGTCTTGCCATACTCTCCACCTCGCCCTATAGATCTGCTTCAAATCATGCATTGACCACCATCCCACTCTTTATGCTCATGGGTCTGCTATGCTTTCATGCGGAACTGAGCAAGGATATTTACAGGACGTTAAGGAACTGGATGGGGAGACTACCCGGCGGACTGGCCATGTCCACGGTGGGCGGTTGCGCCGGTTTCGCAGCAGTAAGCGGTTCCAGCCTGGCCACGGCCGTCACCATGGGGACCATCGCGCTCCCTGAGATGAGAAGATACAAATATGCTGACAGTATGGCCTGTGGCGCTATCGCAGCGGGGGGCAGCATCGGCATCCTCATACCACCAAGTATCGCCTTTATCATCTACGCCAGCCTTACGGAAGAATCCATTGGCAGGCTTTTCATCGCAGGTGTTATCCCCGGCCTCATGGAGGCCCTGTTTTACATCATAACGATTTACATCTTGTGCAAGATCAAGCCGGAGATGGGCCCCCCGGGACCCTCTTCTACGTTTCGAGAGAAGCTTGTTTCCCTGAAGGATACATGGGGCATCATCGTGCTCTTTATCCTTGTCATAGGCGGCATCTATGGGGGCATCTTTACCCCCACTGAGGCAGCCGGGGTTGGGGCCTTTGGCGCACTTCTGCTCGGTTTCATCAAGAAAAAGATGGATCGCCGTAAGATCCTTGAGTCCCTTGCAGAGGCCAGCCGGAATACGGCGATGTTGATGCTGATGCTGGTCGGTGCGGACATTTTCGGTTATTTCCTGACCATATCTCAGATCC
>JASFIT010000155.1:0-9690 GCA_050122535.1 Desulfobacteraceae bacterium
GCATCAATGTCAATGACTTCAAGATAGGATTGCAGGGCCTTTTTCCAATCCTCCGCCTGCTCCGCGGCCGAGGCCTCTTTTCGCAGTGTTTCTATGCGAGCGAGCCTAATCGCCTGATCCACCTGGTCCAGGGCGTCCTGAACCTCCTGGGAGTTCGGCTTGAAGGACTTAGCCTTCAAAAAGGCCGTCCGGGCGGCTTTGGTATCGTTCCTGTTTAGGGCCGTAAACCCCTTGGACATGAGCTGCTTAAACTGCGCGTCGGCGATTAGACCCTTGACCCGCTCAAATCCTCTGCGGGCCTGATCTGATTCCGAGTCCAGGTTCAGGGCCCCTTGATAGTCGGCGAGGGCAAAGGCAAGATTGTTTGATGTTTCATGGTGCTTTGCAGAATCGATCAACTGGATGACCGTCTCGAGCTTCTTTGCCCTTTCCAGATTTCGCCGCGCATTTTCGTTTGTCGAATCAATCATCAGGGCCAAGCTGAAGTTACGCTGTGCGCGCTTTCCATCTCCCTCAGCCATCGCTATACGGCCTTCTTCCATGAGCCGACGAAATGCTTTATCACTGCCGTTTGTGACTGCGTTGGCTTTGCTCAGGGCGTCCTCATATTTGTCCGACGCGGAAGCATAATCTTTATTCATATATAATGTGTCCGCCTCCTGCCCGGACTGCGCCATCTTGGTGTAAAGATTGCCTCCCCACTCCGCGCCCCCTTTGTTATCCAATTCCTTTTTCGCCACAAGGTAGTCTGCAAGCTTCTGCTCAGCCTCCTCTTTTTCCAGCGCTACCTGTTCCAGGGGTTTGGCCTGGACCGGCTCCGGTTCAGCCTCACGGATCTGAAGATTATTTCTTGCTATCTCTTGTTCTGCTTGGGGAGCCACCCCCTCATCAGGAATTGGAGTGACCTGAACCGGGTTTTTTGAAAGGTAATGCCACAAGAGTCCCCCACCTACCAGGAGGACCAGCAAAGCAAGAATCAAGACAGTCGTCTTAAGCAGATATTGTCGCCAAGGGCCAGGAGCACGAGGTGTTGCACGTTGCCCGGGAACCTCTGCGGGTGTAATGATTTCACCCTGGTCACCAAGAGATGCGGCCTTTGCATCGGGCGGAATGGTAACGGCAGGTGGTAACGTGTGATCGAAACTGAGATCCAATATCTTTCGCAATTCGTCTCCCACTTCACCCAAACTGGACGGGCGCTCCTCTGGGACTTTGGCCAGCAACCGGCCTATCAACCGATCCAGGGTTTCGGGTATCCGGTTCCCCGTTCCTGTCCTCTCCAGTTGCTCGTTGACCATCGGTGGTATCTCTCGGCGGATCTTCTCGGCTGAGATCTCCGGGTAGAAGGGAGGATGCCCGGTTAAGAGGTCGTACAGGAGTATTCCAAATGCATAGATATCATCGGAAGGGTGCGGTTTGCGGCCATCCAGTTGCTGCGGGCTCATGCTATACATAGAGCCTCCCGTGCTTATTTGGCGTGCATCTCTATCAGACTCCAGGACCACCGCAATCCCAAAATCGGCAAGCCGAGGGGAACCCTGCTGGTCAAGGAGCACATTTGTCGCCTTTAGGTCACGATGGATAAGGCCCATGCCGTGGGCATATGACAATGCCCCAATGACGGGCTCGAGTCGGGTGATGGCATCGGTATGGGAGAGCATGCCGAACCGGTTACGATAGACATGCAGGTCTTCCCCTTCGATGTATTCCATGGAGATGAAGACCAGTTCATCGTCGCGGTGAAAGTCGAAGATGCGTACAATGTGGGGATGGACGAGCCGCCTGGCATTTCGGCACTCGTTCTTCAGAAGTTCCACAAGGTCCGGGCGGGTGGCCAAATGAGGGTTTAGTACTTTGATAGCAACATTAACCTGGAGCTCCAGATCCCGAACGAGCCACACTTGGCCCATTCCACCTTCGCCTAAAAGCTCGATCAGTGAAAAACGGGAAACAAGCGTTTGATCTTTTTGCAGACGCGTCATTCTGATACAGCCCCTGCCGGGTGCAACCTCAGATCTCTTTAATGCTTGAAATTACCCCCAGTCGTTCCAGTTCCCGGTGGCAGCGGTTACTTGGGATTTTCTGTTTTTTAATACAGGCGCCAAAAAGTGGCTCAGGTTAGTAACAGATGGAAATGCTCCTGCTCTGGGTGAGCGGTCAGCAAAATGGCTTCGGCTTTCACATGGGGTCAACCGCCTTTTGGGTGGTCCATTTGCGGGCTATCCGTTTTACCAAAGCCGGTCTCCTCGTAATATATTTCCCGCAACAACTTTTGCCAGTGCCTATATTGCTCCTCAGCAGAACCGGTCAATTCATATTTTTTGCCCTGGAACTCCATGACCACGGGTTTCATCTCATTTCCAAATGATTCGCTCAGTTCCTGAATGGCCATGCGATGGATTTCAGCCTGTTTCGAAATGTTAATGCCATCATATAACACCGCTCCTCCGCCCAAGAGCAGACCTTCCTGTATGGCATAGGTATTGTCCACATCCCCTGCGGCAAGGACGATGGCCAGGGCCATCATCAATGCCCCTGCGGCCTGTCGCACGTAGGCATCCCGTTTGATCTTACGTATGGCAATCTGTTCCGTGAGATTGGCTTTGCGCCATTCTTCGTAGGCTGGCCACATCTCGTTGTAGAAGCCATCATAATATTCGTTCAAGGTATCCACATACATGTGATCCCGGTCCCGAACTTGAAGGAGACGTGCCATCATAGGATCGTCATCGGCAGGCAGCCGATTGATGGTGATCTTCTCTTCATTGTCCTTGACCAGATAATCCCCAAAGGCGTCTGGGGCAAAGCCGGCAGCGAATCTTAACCTGGAAATGCTCCGTATCTTTCGGATTTCATCTTGGCTCAGTTCTTTCTTGTAGGCCGCCATGTCATTGGCGATGGCGTTGTAAAGATCCTGAAAGGCGTCCTTCTCCCCCGGCACGTTATCTTTATAAAAACTCTGCTTGGCTTCCTCTTGGTACGCCTTTTGGAACCAGGCATGGCCCGCTGCGTCGATCACCTCCACGCTGAGGATCAAATGCTCCCCGTTTGACTCTAGAATCTCACCTCTTAAGAGCAGGTCCACGTCTGGGGTCTCGACGGGCATAACCCGAACGGCGCCCCAGTGGCTGGTTTGTTGGAGTGTGTTTTTCAGGTGATAAGGGATGAAGTGGCGCTCTGCCTTTCTTATATCTGGATGCGTGCCCTCCTCCTTTGTCTTCTCTTCTGTGAGTTCCTGGCTCTCAAAAACGGCGATCCCCACATCGAGCAATTCCTCTTCAGGGATCTCCTCTTGCGCCTGAATTATGGAAGTGGGGCCCACCTCATGTGCGTTGTAAGTGGCGCAACCATTGAGCATAAAAAGAAAGGCACAGATGGGTAGGACATACTGAACAGGTCTTTTCATGTCAGCCTCTTACTGACTGCTTCCTTTTTTATATTCTTCATATTCCTTCCAAAGTTTTTCTTTGAGCTCCGGATCGGTTTCCTTTTCAGCTGCCTCACGAAGCTGTCGGGCTACAATGTCATCATCATGGCCACTGGGGCGGCCGCGCTGTTTCTGCGTAAGGGTTTGCCCTTTGTCTTCACCTTTTGACTCTGACTCCCCGCTCTCCGCTGCCGCTTCTTGGGCTTCCGTCCCCTCTTCGGAACGCATTTCCCCTTCCCCCGTATCCCCTGTTTCCTCCTGCGCTCCAGAAGCCCCTTCTCCTGATGAGGTCTCTTCTCCTTCCGCTTCTTGCCCGGAATGCCCTCCTGTTTCGCCCACCTCCTCGCTCAGATCCCTCATCTTCCTGGCCGATCTGGCAAGAATTTCATCCCATTCTTTTAGTAGCATTTCATCAAATGCCGCGAGGGACTCTCTCAACTCACGCTCTAAAGAAGCCAATTCCTCCAATTCTTCCTCCTCCGGAATTCTTGGATCTGGTATATCTCCCTCTTTAGCCGTCGTGGAGGAACTAGCAGGCTGGCGAGGTGGCGCGAGCTTGACATAGGCCGCCTCCATCTCCTTTACAATCTTGCGGTTTTCCACGACCATCTCGTGTGCACGAGCAAGATAGGCCTCATATTCTTTCAAAGCTTGAGGAGAAGCCGTTCCCGAACGCTTGAGTTTCTCGAGCTCGGAAGCAATCCGCGCCTCGGTCGCCTCGCTGATGCGAAGATTTTCCCGGGCCAGTTGAAGCCTCGACTTCACGTCATCTAGGGAAACGCTATAAGCCCAAGAGGCAAGGCCTAGCCATAGAATCCCTGCGAAAAAAAGCTTCTGAAGCCTTATGTTTCCAAAACTGCTCATCTCTACACGGTATCTTCTACGGGGGATGGATTACTTCGTGTCCAGAATTTGACTCCAAATTGGGAATAAACTATATAAGTGATCATAATAACTCGATTTTTCTTTGTCAAGGCGCGAACCTCAGGGGTCTTTGTTCCTTCAAAATATCAATATGTTGCACGCCAACCAATACGTATAGGCTTTTGCCAACTGGCCGAGATCTCCAATTCTGGCTCCTACCCAAAAGTTGTCATTCTGCGCTTCAGTCTTTGGTCCTTGAGCTTATGGCCGTGGGGAATCATCTTTTACCCTGAGACTAGTGTCAGATCCTTAAAATAACTTTAAGAATATGTTTCAACGCGAGGAGCTGCAGGCGGTTGCGAGGCGGAGCCGAAACAAAGTCGGAGCCCGCCTTTGACTAAAGGGGTAAAACGGCTGCCAAAATTAGGTCTAATAGATTCCTCGCTACGCTCGGAACAGGCTCCGCAATCTCTTGCAGGCTAGCGAAAAAGGGTAGCTTTCACAAAATGAGATTTCTTCCCCCCGTCTGGATCGGGGGTCGCAATGACCCCTTATGGTGGGCTTATTTATGCAAAGAACTTTCGGGACATGACACTAGATTCAAAGAAAGCATTATGAGGGTTTAGAATATGTCTGAGAATGAATACCAACTGCCTGAGACTTTTCTTAGGATAGTAAAGAAGGATCCAGAGTGCAGTATCTTCCTCCTGGAAGGCGAGAACCTGATCTTTTTCCCCGCCTGACCCAGTGGGGAGTGGAACATCGGGAATGTCCAGCATTCAAGCCGCCATCGCAGGGCCACCGACGCAGAGATGGAGCACTACTTAGGGCAGGTGGCACCGGGGATGGATTGGAAGGAGGCCAAAGTCAAGCTCTGGAGGAGCGTGGATGTCTTTGGCAAAGAAGGAAGTGCAGAAAAGGAAGAAGGGATCAAGAACCGTATCTTGAATTAATCTTCGGAAGTGTTGAGCCTGTCTTCTTAGACTAACAAAGGCGTAAACGCTTTTCTATATCAATTTAGTAGAAATACTTTTAATCTTGACAAATTTCACAAAAAAATACTATAAGGCCAATAACTTTGTTATAGATAAATAGAAAAAACTATCTGCATGCCACTTTTACCCATAAGGGCATAGTCGTGGAAACATATCTGCTTTCAAAGACCCCTGAGACGGAGAATCCGTTACAGGGGTTTTTTTGTCCATTAGAGGCTCAAAGGATAGAGCGTGGGGAATAGGAGATAAGGGGAAGGAGGTGATGTGAAGACATTATATAGATTGAACAAGAATCGCTCTGAAGTTCATAAAAATCTTTTACCCTGGAGGTTATCATGGCCGAAAACAATGAAAGATCGGGACTTGATTTTCTCAAAAATTGGGGCGCTGCTTTCACCAACTGGACAGAGAAGAGGATACCAGATGCATTGGTTATCGTCTTCATCCTGAGCATTATTACCTTTATATTCGCCCTCATCTGGGGCTTCAAACCCGAGGTAGAGTTGGGGGATCGTGCCTTTCAGTCTGTCCAGGCCTGGGGCAAGGGGTTCTGGGTCCTCCTAAAGTTTGGCATGCAGATGTGTCTTATCATGATGACAGGCTATATCCTGGCTTGCTCCCCTCCAGTAAGGAGGTTGCTGGACGGCCTGGCTGGCTGGCCTAGTGAGGACAAACCATGGAATGCCATCTTGTTGATGGCCTTTTTCTCCATGATCATCGCCTGGCTCAATTGGGGTCTAAGCATTATAGGCAGCGCCATGTTCGCCCTCTTTATTGTTCGCAAAAATCCCAAGGTGGACTACCGCTTGCTGGTGGCAGCGGCCTATCTTGGTTTGGGCTGTACGTGGCACTCAGGTCTATCAGCCTCGGCTCCTTTGATGGTAAATACGCCAGGGAACTTCCTCATCAAGGCGGGGTATTTACCCGGTACCATATCATCTGGTGAAACCATTTTCACCGCCTTTAACCTCATTCTTGTCATTATTATCATACTTGTCATCGCCTTCCTGATAAGGGCCATGCATCCATCGCCGGAAAAGACCTTTAAGCTAAGCCCGGAATTAGCGGATCGAATCAAGATATATGAATCGCCAGAGAAACCCGCAGGCCAGCTGAGTGCCTCTCAGTGGATGAACTGGTGGCCGGGGTGGAATATCATCATCTTTATTGGGGGTGCTGTCTGGATGGGCTGGAGCATTTCCGAAGTGGGATTCAAGAAATTTGTCAACTTGAACAACATCAACTTTTTCTTTTTGATGTTGGGCATCCTCTTCCACTGGAGGCCCTGGAGCTTCTTGAAGGCTGCTGAGCAGGCCGGAGGTGCCGTCTGGGGGATCGTCATCCAGTTCCCCTTCTACGCCGGGATCTTTGGATTGTTCAAGTTCACTTTGCTAGCAACCGCCTTCACCAAGGCCTTTGTGGCCATCAGCAGTCCGGCCACCTATTTTCTCATCATCTACTGGTATGCCGGACTCCTCAACTACCTGATTCCATCGGGTGGCTCGGAGTGGGCAGTAACGGCCCCCTACCTGCTCCCCGCTGCAAATGAACTTGGACTTCCCGCCTGGAAGGTCGTCATCACGTATGCCTGGGGGGATATGCTCACCGATATGATCCAACCCTTCTGGGCCATTGCCATGCTGGCTGTGGTGAAGTTGGAATTCAGGGAGATCATGGGATGGCTGTTTCTGGTCTTTATTGTCTACGCGATCATCACGTCTGCAGCCTTCTTGCTTTTAGGATTTATCTAAATGAGATCGAACCCCGGAAGTGGGAGTCACCAAGAGGCCCTTATGATGGGCCTCTTTTTTCTTTATGACTCCTCGCAGATTGAGGTATCTGTTAATAACACGGGCAGAAGGTAGAGTTTACATACGTAGTGTTTTTCGCAGGAAAGGAGATGTCATGAAACTTTACGATGCAACACTCCCCATCCAGGAAGGCATGGTCACCTTTCCTGGGGACCCCCCTTTTCAAACAAGACCCTTTTTTCAGAGGCAAAAGGGGGATCCTTTTGATTTGGCCCTTATGTCCATGGGAACGCACCTGGGCACGCACTTGGATCCACCTGCTCACTACCTGGATAGAGGCACTACAGTGGACCAGTTACCTTTGGATGCCCTTGTGGGCCCAGGCACGGTCCTGGACATGACAGGCAGACCTTCAGTGGATCAACAAGCCTTGGAGGAATCGGAGATGGGAGATCATGTCCGGATTCTGCTGAAAACGGACAACAGTCCGCGGCTCCTTGACTCTTCCTTTCATGAGGACTACGTGCACCTGACTGAAGACGGAGCCCGTTATTTGGTCAGGCGAGGCGTTCAACTTGTCGGAATTGATTATCTTTCCATCGAGCGTTATAAGAATCCCGGCGCACCCGTGCACCATGTGCTTCTAGAAGCAGGCATCGTAGTGGTGGAGGGCGTTCATCTTCTGGACATTGCGCCTGGGCCCTACGAGATTTTCTGCCTTCCCCTTCGGATCAAGGGGGCAGATGGCGCACCGGCTCGGGTCATCTTGCGGCAGTGAAACTCTTTTAGAAAGGAAAACCTAGCATGTCTAATCCTAGAAAAGTTATGCATACCGACGTGGTCGTTGTAGGTTCCGGTCCAGGTGGGGCCACAGTTGCCCGGGAACTCAGTCGAAGGGGAAAGAAGGTCATCACATGCGAGGCGGGCGCCTATCATAGGCAATTTGGCTACTCCGTTTTTATGATCAACATGTTGGCTTATAAAGGTTTCACTTTCTCAAGGGAGGGCACGTGGGTGGTCCGTCCTAAGACGGCGGGTGGGGCGTCAGTGGTGTTTAGCGCAACGGCATTCAGACCTCCCGCTTGGCTGAAGGAGAAGTATGGCATCGATCTGAAGAGGGAGGTGAAAGAGCTTTACGAAGAAATACCCATTCAACCGCTTCCAGATCACTTGATCGGTCCTGCGGCCAAAAGAATTATGCAATCTGCCCAGGATATGGGATTGGACTGGAAGCCCTTGGACAAATGGATCCGCCCTGACAAATGCAGACCCAATTGCGGAAGATGTCCCGTGGGATGCGATGCGGAAGGGGCAAAATGGACGGCCAGGGAATTTTTGCAGGAGTCGAAATACACCGGGGCCAAACTCCTTCTAAAGACGCAGGTGGACAGGATGTTGACTGAAAACGGAACCGCGGTTGGGGTCAGGGCAAAGACACCTCAGGGATGGATAGATGTGATGGCAGATACCGTGGTCTTGTCTGCAGGGGGTCAAGGAACACCGCCCATCTTGCAGCGCGCCGGTCTCTTCGATGCGGGTCAGGGCCTTTTTGTAGACCCTCTCTGGTTTGTCTCCGGTGCCTCTGACACCCAGGGTTCCCTGTACGACATTCCCATGACTGCGGGCGTCAATTTGGAGCAAGACGGCATCGTCATGACGGATGCGATGGTTCCGCCCACCGTGTATGCCACATTGCTTACCTTATCAGGAACCCAGGGGTTGGCCTTTTTGCCGAAGCTCAAAGATTTCAGGAAGACGCTGACCATCATGATCAAGGTAAAAGACGGCTTGCACGGATGGGTCCACGCGGATGGGTCTTTCTCCAAGCCCATTGACTCGGAAACGTGGCGGAAGCTTAACAAAGGGGCGGTTTTCGCTGAAGATATCCTTCTGGAAGCTGGCGTGAAGAGGGAGAAGATCATGAAGACGGCGGTGGTCGCTTCTCATCCAGGGGGCACGGTCCGAATCGGCAACCTATTAGATAAGAACTGTCAGACACCCATCAAGAACTGTTATTGTTTGGATACTTCTATCATTCCAGAAGCATGGGGACTGCCGCCCACCGTAACGGTTGTGGCCATGGGAAAACGCCTAGCCAAACATCTGGCGGCTACAAAGAAAAAAAAGGTCACAAAGAAGAAGGCGACTCGATCCACTACGCGTGCCTGAAGATCCAAAATGATGATCTTCCGGCTTTCAACTTCCTGGCCTCTTAGCTTCGTAGCTTCCCACCTATTCTTGCCTTGGTTGCCTTAGCAAGAGTCAAGAGCAGACTTGACCCCTTTTCACCCAACTTTAAACTATCCCCACAATAATGCCTGAATCGTTGGGTGCGCGGAACGGATGGCGTTTCAGGTGTTTGGCACCTGCCTTGGCAAGCATGTCCATGATTTGTTCTTCTGAGTAGGATCGCCCCCCCTTGGTGCCCGTGAGCATGTTCAGGGAGAATAGGGCGGGAAATAGAGGGCCTGCCAGGTCATTGTTCAGGATGAAATCGTGAATCATGATGAGGCCGCCGGGCTTGAGGGTTGCCACGGCTTTTTTGATGATGAGTTGACAATCCTCAGGGCTTTCGCCATGAAGGATATGGGAGAGCCAAGCCACGTCGTAACTACCCTCTATCTCATCTTCCAGATAATTTCCTTCTTGAAAT
>JASFIT010000156.1:0-9546 GCA_050122535.1 Desulfobacteraceae bacterium
TTTTGTCGCGATTTCCAACTGCTCATGAATACGATCGGGCTCATAAAAACGAATAGGCGCGCAGGATCTGGAACCGCAGACCAAAGCGAAATGGATTCTGGGATCAATTCTCTGCAAGCTGAATGGACGGCGCGGGTCGTTTCTTCTGAAAAGGGGGAAAGGTCTGTAAGGAGGCCGGGAATTGGCTCTCAGTATGCCATGCTCTATGTCCTCTGCAGAGAATGTGTATCCCCCTAAACTGTAAGCAATATGGCTGAAGAAATTTGGAATCTCCCTGACCGAGGAAGAAATACCCAATTCCACAATCCCGTGGACCACAATGGTATTGTAGAGGTTGATCCAAAAGGCGAGTTTCTCTTCTAAGGAAAAAAGTTTTTTCAGATTAAAGTCCTGAAGTTTTGCTGACGTCCGCTGATACACATTGCGATATTCGGGCGAATGCTTCATGGCCTCATAATCCACCAAGCCCCGATTCAGATTATAGAACCTCTCCTTCAAATCTCCCATGGTGGCCATCAAGTTGCAGGCCACATCAGTGGAGGGGGGAACCTGATCACGGGTTCCCTGGTTGAGAACCTTTGTCTCTTTCAGCCTCCGGGTTTTCCCCAATTTCAACCAGTTAAGACTATGTTCATCTTCATCATAATACTCATAGACCAAGTCCAGGAATAGCGCCGCTGTCCAAGAAAAATTACCGGAACCATAACCCTTTCCCGTCTGGGAATCAAAATACTCATGAAAGCCGAACCGAATGGGTAACTGGATCATGTCCTTTTTCATGGCATCTGCTTTCTGTTTGTAGCCATAACCCTTTAATCCCTGGGAGAGCATCCAGTTGATATTGATCCAGACTGGACCGCGCCAGTAATTCTGAGGATCAAAGTCCTTCCTGGTCATATCGTAGTTGGGAATCGTGAAGCAGTTGCCCTGGTGGAGAGCACAAAAAGAGACGGAGTTCAGGGTGCTGTAAATGATTTCAGCCTGGTGTTTAGTCGCTGCGCCTGCAAAAAGAGGCATGAAATTGGACGCTGTTGCCGTGTGTATGAGCTTGTCTGTAACCAAATTATAGTCCTCAAATTTCGTGCACGGCTCACACCATAGCCTCTCTGAAATGGCCCTGGCTGTTTGTTCTGCCCACTCAGCCAATTCCCCCGTGTCTTCTTTCAGCACATCCCCAATCTGCATAAGGTCACGGTTCGCGCGGCATAGAATGGAATTGAACAAGACATCCTGGATGAGAAATGGGCATTCCTCATAAATATCCTCTTCTTTGTATTTGAGTCGCCTGAAAAGATCCACCAAGAAGACATATCGATCATAATCATCATCGCTAGGTCGTTGCTCACGCGGTACGCCATGCTGAAGGTCTTTACGCTCATAAGATGGGAGTCTTGTTTTATCAATCTGGATTCCCTGGAGAGGTTTATCCCAGGCTGGAGAATTATCAAGGCCAGACTCCCATGGGTGCCGGATATAGACGAGCCCTGTTCGTTTGGGATCTCTTGACTTGTAGAAGTAACGATGGGAGGCCATCAACCTGGGAAACATTATTTTTAGGAAATCATAGGCCCTTTCCTTTTCCCGGGCTTCTTCATATATGTGCCAACAGGTGATGGCATGCAAGGGGGGCATGGTAATGCCGCTGGTCGATCTACCATCCGGTATTTGCCAGAAATCGGGCTCTGGGAAATAATGCCCCAATGCCTGGGGATAGAAGACGATTTGGGGGACCATGCCATTGGGCCACTGGTTTTCGAACAGGGATAGAATCTCCTGCTGCGCCCTCTTCTGATTGTAATGGGCGTATCCGATGGCGATAAATCCTGAATCCCAGTTCCATTGATGGGGATAGAGTCGGGAGGAAGGCTTGGTGTAAGACCCGGTCCAGTTGCTGTTCAAGATCTGTTTAGCCACTTTGAGGTAGTTTCTGAATCCTCTCGTTGAAAAATAGCTGAGCATGGATCCCTGCACCTAACGAATCTTATTTCTCTTTCGCCTGAACCACAGCGTGACCCCCAAACTCCCGCCTTAGGGCTGCAATGACTTTATCCGAGTAAGCATCCTCTTCACGGGAGCGAAACCGCCGGAATAGGGAGAGTGAAATCACAGGGGCGGATACACCCGTCTCCACAGCCTGCTGCACCGTCCATCTCCCTTCTCCTGAATCTTCCACATACCCCCGGATATCTGAAAGCTTCGGATCTTTCTTGAAAGCGGCCTCTGCCAGCTCCAACAACCATGATCTGATGACGCTCCCCTGATTCCACAAATGGGCCACCTCAGCATAGTCGAGGGATTTAGCGTAAGGAGAGGCTTCAAGAATGTCGAACCCCTCACCATAGGCCTGCATCATGCCATATTCAATACCATTGTGTACCATCTTTACAAAATGCCCTGCGCCCGTTGCTCCGCAATATAGATAGCCATCTTCGGGCGCAAGCGTTTTGAATATGGGTTCAAGATACTCATAATTCTCTTTTGCCCCGCCAACCATGGTGCAGTATCCAACCTCTAGGCCCCATATGCCTCCACTGACGCCAGCATCCAAAAATTGTATGCCTTTCTCAGCGAGCATTGCCGCCCGGCGAATGTCATCTTTATAATAGGTGTTGCCCCCGTCAATGACCATGTCTCCGCCGGACAGTAGGTCCTTCAGTTGGTCCAGGTGATCGTCTATTGCTGGCCCGGCAGGCAGCATCAGCCAGACAACGCGTGGCGGAGAGAGGTTCTCCACAAGTTCGGAAAGTGAATAGGCCCCGACAGCCCCCTCTTTCACGATTTGATCTGTTTTGTTGGCTGTTCGGTTATAGGCTATCACCTGGTGATTCCCTCTTATCAGGCGTCTGGCCATGTTCATGCCCATCCGGCCCAATCCGATCATCGCAATTTCCACTGTATTCCTCCTTTTCTTACTTCATGATTGAGTCCTTGCTCAAATCTTCATTATTCAAGAAATCATTGGCACATGTGGTGATCAGTCAAAATCATCAGGAGACATTTCGGATGCTTCGCTCCATTTCTCTGTAATATCACAAATCATGCGATCCAGCTCGGTTTTTTCGGATTCCCAATTGACCGGACATTCTTTCTCGAGTTTTCCGATTGTTTGTTCAATCTTATCAATAATAGCTCCCATTTCAGCAATTGAAGCCGCCCTGTTTTTATCAGGATCCAGAGACATTTTCTCCATTTTTCTCAAGAGATCATAGGTCTTGGCCTTCCAGCCAGTCATCTCATCTTTCATATATGTACAGAAGTTCTCTATGTGCATAATGTTATTCCTTTCGTGTTTTGAGTATTGATGGATTCGCAAAATATTTTGTTGCAAAAGATTTTAGTCTCAATAACACAAGCATGTTATTTCAATATCTTGGAACCAGGATGTGTTCTGACCCAATCCTTCCACCTCGTATCTTTTGAGGAAACGCTCGGTAGCCATCTCTTGAAATATTTCCCTTGAATGCCCATCAGCCCCTTTTTGTAAGGATACCAAAGGGTTCCAGTCTCTTTGTCGTACAATACGAACGTGTGGTTATAGGTCCAACCAGAAGGGACAAGCGTCAATGTGTGACCATCTATCTGGCGGCTGTACACAGCCGCTAAGTCCACCAGAGGTCAGTAACCCACGGCAATGGGTTCTGATCCCAGGTTGCTGTTGGCAATCTCGTGCCACTTGAGTCTGGGGACCGAATAGGCCTGCGCCTCAGAGCCCTCCGCTACGCCAATGACACGAAGGTTATTTGGGGCTGAGCCGGTATCATCACTTAAATGAGAATCGTCAAGGGGTGTGAACGCATTCCTCCCTATTCCGAACTGAAACCTTTCAGGCTTAAAACCGATGGATTCAGCCTGAGTCACATCCCACTTTTCTCCTCTCTGATCCACGATGTACGTTTGGCCGCCTTCCTTTGTCACAAAAGAGGAGGCGGTGCCTGAGTACAAGGCCCAGAGGATCCCAAAAACGATTAAGATAGCAATGAGTATTTTCCGAAGCATTTTGCTCTCCTCTTTTTGAATCATAATCATGTCCCTCTCCTTAAACAGAGAAGCATTCAAATAAATGACCTTCACTTGCACGTTTGTCGTCTGAGGTATGGAATCCTTACATGGAAATGTAGCCCCGTAAATTTCTCCTCCGCAACCCCCCTATTCCGGGCTTTATCACGCATGAATGTCATACCCGCGCAGGCGGGTATCCAGGAGGCTCGACAAGTGGATTCCCGCCTTCGCGGGAATGACAAAAGTAGACTTTCCTATGGTTACAGTCCAAGAATCCAACCTTTTTCGGTAGACTTGAAAAACCTGTCCAGGAACCGTGTCGGTGGAGCATTTTGCCGAGGATGGCATATGTAGGATGGGGGTGGTGTGCCATTGCATTTGGTCGTGAAATTGCGGGAGGAGAGGCTTTTTGGGGTAGGGTTGAACCCTCAATGAGGTTCGCCGGATTTATGATGTAAGGCCTGCTTGATACGCTCCCTGGCTTCCGAAGGGAGATATGCTGGATAAATATCTATGTCTTCCTCGCGCGCAGAGTGGAGGCGAACCGCTTCTCTCAGACCTGCCAGCTGCTTGTTGTAGCGAGAACATAATTTACACATCATGAGGTGCATTTTTGTCGACATCCGTTGGCGAAAAGATAGCTCTCGATCCAGAGATTCTGATACCAGTTTCGTCACCTCTCTACAAGACAGCATTTTGCTCCCTCGCTTTCTGATGACCTAGCCAATTAACCTCCAAACAATCCCTCATACGCATTCGAGCGCGGTGCAACATGACGTAACTATTGGTGGCGGATATATTCAAAATCTTACGAATTTCATCGCTACTGAGCCCCTCCAAGTCTCGGAACACAAATGCCTGGGCTAAACGGCCAGAGAGCTTTGAAAGACAGGTGTAAAAAACCTTCCAGAACTCCTTCTGCTCCAAGAGTTCCGTTGGATTTACGCTCCATTTGGCTGGTCCAACCTTCCATCCCCCTTTCTCGTCAAAATACTCATGCATAGCATCCACGGAGGACTCTATATCGTCGGTGGGGCGTTCTCTGCTTTTCTTTCGAATGTGATCTATGATCTTGTACTTGAGAATCCCGGTCAGCCAGGTCTTCTCAGAAGAACGGCCTTTAAAACCTTCCTTACCTTGCAGGGCTGCCAGAAGTGTCTCCTGGACCAGATCCTCTGCAACTGCAGGTTCATGAATCCTGGAAATGGCATACCTGTACAGATAATCCCCGTACTGATCGACCCATGTCTCGGGATCAAGGCTCTGAGATTTTGCTTCTGACTGTTCCTCACTCATATATACCTCAATTATCACGTCCAGACAGACATCCTCGATCTGGCCAACTCAGGATTCCTGCTCACAGGCCCTCCCTTTCAAGTGAAAGAAGAATTTCAGACCCTTTTTGACCTTATCTGAGAAGATCTTGGGCGAAAAAAATGTCCCAGCAACCCTTTTATTGATTTCACCAAGGGTTGGATAGGGGTGCACCGCGGCGGCCAGTATAGAGAGCTTCACCTTGCCATTTAGGACGGCCACCCATTCACTGAGCAATTCCCCAGCCTGCGGTCCCAAAATCTGGACCCCTATAGGCTTTTCTTTTGCATCCAAGATCATTTTGATCTTTCCCACCTTTTCCCCTTCAGCCAGGCTTCTGTCGTTGTCTTTGAAAGCCTCTGTCCATACCGAATAATCGATCCCAGCAGCTTTGGCGGCCTTTTCATTCATGCCAATGCTGGCCAGCTCCGGATCCGTGTAGGTACACCATGGCAGGTAGGTATAATTCACTTTTCTGGGAAGATGAAAAACGGCATTGCTGATGACGATGCCCCCTTCATACCCAGCCGCATGGGTGAATAGGTAAGATCCTGTCACATCACCCGCTGCATATATGTGCTTCTGGGTCGTTCTGAGCCTGTTGTCCACCTGAAGACCTTTGCCGTTAAATTCCACACCAATATTTTCTAGGCCCAAATCCGCCAAATTGGCCTGCCTCCCCATGGCCACCAGAATCGTCTCTGCCCTGAGTGTTGTCTTTTTATTTTCTCGGTCGCTAATAATTATCTCTCTTTCAGTCCCCAGGTCTTTTGTGCTCACCACGGTGGAGTTCAGATGGATTGTTACGCCCTCAGACCTGAGAGCCGCCATCACCTCACCAGCCATGTCCTCGTCCTCTTTGCTCAAAATCTGACTGCTCCGTTGAATCACAGAGAGCTGTGTTCCCAGGCGACAGAAGGCCTGGGCCAACTCTGTGGCTATGGGTCCTGCACCCAGGATAATCATAGATTTTGGGAGGTGGTCCAATGAAAAGATCTCCTTGTTGGTAATAAAGGGGGTCTTGTCCAGGCCTTCGATGGGAGGGATGGAAGGTGATGAGCCTGTGGCAATGACCCAGTTTTTCGCCGAAAAGGTCTTCCCGTTCAAATGAATGCTGTGTTCATCCACGAAAGTGGCCTGTCCATATTCCACTTTTGCCCCCAGCCCACAGAATCTTTCCTCAGAATCATGTTTTTGAATGGTGTGGATCACGGATTGGATTCTCTTTGCAACCAGTTGATAATCCACCGGCCGAAGATCGACAGGGGGCAATCCAAATTGCTCCGCATTTTTCATCTGATGATAAACTTGAGCGGTTCTGATGAGGGTCTTGCTGGGCACGCACCCGTAGTGGAGGCAGTCACCTCCGAGGAGGCTCTCCCTTTCAACGAGAAGTGTCTTGGCGCCAAGCTGAGCGGCTCCCGCCGTGACGGTGAGACCTGCAGCTCCCGCACCTATGACGCCCATATCAAAATCATATTCAGCCATAATATTCCCCTTGCTTTCAGCAACTAAGTTTCCAATTTATAAATTAAAGATTTATTGACCTATCTCAGTTTCCGAGCTTAAAACGGAAAAGGGCCGTTTCAAGACGGAAACTATTTTCCATTTAAAGACCAATCATAAGAAAGGTATTTAACCTTAATTTCTTCCCAATTAGAGTCCAAGCCCTTTTTCAAATCCCCTTGGGCGTATTCTTGAAAAAAACCGATAATATCGTCGTTAAAGTCCTGTTTAAACCATTTAAAGATACTGCTCACATAGAGCTTTTTCCCTTCTAGACGATTGTGCTTGGGGTTATTGATAAAGGCCCGGGCCATTTCGTTCAGCTGTTGATCCAGCACGTCCCCTCGATAGGGCTCGGAGCGGAGTGGTGGACACCCTTTAGATGCACAATTTATGGCAAAATGCACCCGCGGGTCTTTGTGCTCGGGACGAAGAATACCATGTTCGATATAATCCAGGGTGACCAAATCTCCATCAATCCGGGCCAGTTTCTTTTTCCACGGGCTCTTAAAGATGCTCCCAAATTCCTTTATGGATTTAACGCCAGGATAACCGCTGAGGATCAGCTTGATAGTCCAGGCATTGTATGCATTGATGTAGAAGGCAAACTGCTCGTTGCGAGAAAGCTTGCTGGAGTCGGTTTTCTCCAGAACCTTCAGATATTGATCGAGTTTGCCCTCCTCATTCTTGAATCCTTGATAGTCCACCACGCCCTCATTCACATACTTCATGAGGAGCTCAGCATAAACGCTGTTATCCACTTTGACATCGGCCCAGCTTGTTTTCACTAGGCCCGCAGTAAGAGAAAATGAAAGGACGATTAATAAAACTGAATATTTGCTATCGAACATTTCTTTGGTTCTCCTTTTTGAACATTTCAGACCGCGTCTTCCATCCACTTGTTGAGAATGTCCCTGTCTTTCTGATTGATGGAAGTGATCCGCAGATTGTTGACGGTTTTTCCTTTATGCTCTTCAACAGACACAACCTTTGCATAGATGTCGTCAAAGCAGTGGGCATCCACACAAAAATCGAATATCAGCTTGATATTTGTCAGTGGCCGAAAGGGAGGATCTACTGACGCTGTAATCACACTCTCGTTCATGCGCATCGTCTCTCCATTTATGGCCTCACTGGCAATTTTTTTGTCATCCACTTTCCAACAATGAAAGGGAAGGCTGATTTCAACCCCACTTTCAGTATCCACTTGGAAGCTGGACTTCACATCGTACGGCGGCCCTATTTCCGAGACGGGGTAGCTTACCAAGGGTTTCTTTAAGCCTTTCATCATAACCGTCTGGGGAGAATCAGCTTTTACCAACGCCTTGACCAATTTGTATGTGGACTCCCCGATCAGGACCTGTCCGCCAGTAGTGTTGGATTCTATACGTGCGGCCTCGTTTACAGGGAAACCCACGATGCCATATTTTGTCCGCAATTCAGAACCGATATTTCCCACGATGACCGTCCCTGTGTTGATACCAATTCCCATCTCAAGGGGAGGATACCCCTTAGAGACGATCTCCTCATTCAGCTCCATCAAGGCGTTTTGCATGGCAAGTCCACAGGCAACCGCGCGTTCTGCATCATCCTCGCGTTTCTCTGGCACCCCAAATACAGCAAGGATCGCATCCCCAATGAATTCATCTATGATCCCGTCGTACGCCAAAATGACCTTGGACATCCGCTCAAGGTAACGATTCAGAAGCTCTACCATTTCCTCCGGGCCCCTGGTTTCAGACAGCCCTGTGAACCCACGGAGATCGGACAGCAGGATAGTCACTGTCTCGGTACGACCCCCGATTTTCTGCCCCTCCGGCGTTTCAAGGATTTCGTCTACGAGTTTCTTGGACAGATATCTGCCAAAGGTATCCCGAATAAAATCAACGAGTCGCAAACGTTCTTCTGACACCTTGAGTAGGGTCGTCAACATCTGGGTGCGGGTGTCCACGATCTCCTTGATTTCCACGGGGGTGTCTTTAGGCAATTCAATGTTTCTTGCGTTGGGATCAATATCACGGATCTGGAGACGACGATTGCTTGAGGCTATGGCTTCGAGGGGCGAGATGATTTTCCTCGTAAGAAAGCTCCTGAGGGTGACCATCATAAACGCAATGATGATCCCTATCAGGAATATGATCCTCATGGCGTACCAAAAGAGATCAGCAGCGGCTGGACTCTCCGTAAGGGCTCTGTATAAAAGGGAGGCAACAAGCAAAATAGCCTCTATGAACAGAATACGCCAGAAAACACCCACCAAAAGGATCTTTTTCACACTGTTTTTCCCACTTTTGGAAGGATCCGATCCTATTATCCTCTCCTGATTCGCTATCATAATATTTGATCCTCGAAAAAAAGCTTTGCAGGTTTGTCGCACCCTGGGTGAAATCCTTACAAAAAGATGCAACTTTCCCTTTAACCCATCCCTCGCCTGAGACCCGCTTGCCTCTATTTATATGTTTTATATAAAATAAGTCAGAATCAGAAAGATTCAACGAATCCTTAGAAATCTCTTTGTGATTATACTCTAGGCCCAAACCCGGTCTTTTTGTTTAAGACTCAAAATTACAGGAGTGATCCAAGCATATTAAAAGGTCTCAGGATTGTATGTTTTTGGAAACATAATCAGTGGGAAAGATACCCTTGGAGAGGTTCAGATACTGCAGTTACAAGGCGGGGGCAAAGGAAAGACGCCTCTTTTTCAAATCCACAATCCGCAGACCGCAA
>JASFIT010000157.1:0-9534 GCA_050122535.1 Desulfobacteraceae bacterium
ATAATTGAATCCTCCACTCGTGCCGAGAACGGCAGACTCAAAATGTCCATCCGCGGTTGTTATCCATCCGTTCTGATACGACATTTCTTTTTACACATAGTGTCCACATATTGTGCTAAGCGAAGACAGCACAGACTTTCTATTTGCCTTCCCTGATCCTATGCTGTGCCTAAAAATGCACCTCAGTTCCTAGTAAATTACATTTTAATGCACGCATTTCCTCCTTGCATTCTGGGGGCTTATTGTAAGCATTTGAAATATTTGTAAATATCGCTGATATAAATTTCGCATGGTTCTTGCAATTAAATCTCGATCTGAGCGAAAAAAGGGATTGAGCACAATAACCAGAATAGAAAGGATGCGGAAATGTCTTCAATCACATTATGCGTGATGCTGGCTGGATTTATTGCCATGGCGGCGATTCTTGCTATTCACTTTATCAGGGATACGAAGGCTTCGACTCGGGGACCAAATGAGGGGGGGCCTTAACCCGTCTCGAAGATAAGGCGATATGGTGCAACTGATAAGGCTGTAAGGATACTACGAAAATCAAGTGGCCTTTTTTAGTCAGAAGTGATGAGTTTCTCTCAAACGATTGGTGGAATATTAACTTCGAAGTAAAAGTTAGGGGTAGAGGATAGACTTTGATATTATAGTGAGTTCTTCAAACACCAATTCGCACCTTGGAGACACGGGTTTTGCTGATGAAAGCAAAAAAGCTTAACATTCCAAAAATACGTGTGAAATGGCCCATCACAATTGCCACAGACCAAACTCTGGTTAAAGGTGAAACAAGAATTATTACTGATGTCGGCTTATTCATTCAATGTGAAGAAAGGCTACCCAATAATGATGTTTATCAGATGTTCATGAGACCGCACAACCGACGGTTTATTACAACCAAAGGCAAGTTGATATGGTCGAACTTCGAGAGTAATGGTGTCAAGAATATTTCCTCAGGGACTGGCTTTTATTTTGCTAAAATTACTGATGAAGACCGCCATCTACTTGGCGATATGATTACCGACTATCTCGAAATAGGAAAAACGAAAGCTTGAAACGACAAGTTTGAGTTTTGCAATCGCTAATCCCTTCTTTCTGGTAGCCCGCAATTCCAAAAAGCTCTCACGGAAAATTAAAGATGTCTACTTTCGGGCAAGCCCCCCATATGCCTTGAGATGACACCGTGTTGCATCAGATAATCTAGAACTGTAGTTCAATTCTTCCTCAGCCTTTGGCTTATCTTGCGAGAATCCTACTTACCCTGGCCAAAAGCCTTTTCGCGTTAACTGGCTTTGTCAGGTAATCATCTGCCCCTGCATCGATTCCCTCCACTTCAGTATCCACTTCATCCTTTGCCGTGAGCATCATTACAGGGATATCTCGCGTGCTCGATTGGTCCTTGAGCTTCTTTATGAGCGTTATGCCATCCATCTTAGGCATGAGTAGGTCTGTGATGATAAGATCGGGCTTCTCCTCTGAAGCCAGTCTTAAGGCTTCTAAACCATTTTCAGCGGTGATGGTTATGTAGTTTTTGGATTTTAGAACCTTAGAAACGGTTTTGAGGATTATCCCGTTATCGTCCGCCACAAGGACCTTTTTCTCTCTTGTGCTGCTCCCTGTGGCGGGCGACGTTTCTGGCTGAAGCGCTTTCCTGTCCGCTTGTTCAAACCTGCCGGCCTCCTCAACAGGAGCTGGAGCCACCTCATCAAGTTCGGGTGCAGCCACACGAAAGACTTCCTCTATAGTGGTTAGTCCCTCGGTTGCCTTGTTTATACCGTCCAGGGTCATGGATCTGAAGCCCTCTTTTTCAGCCGCCTTTCTCAGGGTTATCGCTGCTGTGCCCGGGGCAATGAGCTCCCTCAGGGAAGGAGTTATGGTGATGACCTCATACAACCCCGTACGGCCTGAATACCCCGTATTTTGGCAGAGCTCACATCCGGCCCCTTTCCAAAAAGCAGTACTTTGATCTTGCCTTAAATGGGCTGGAAGCCGGTTAAGAATCTGTTGGCTGGGGGTGTGAGGCACTTTACATTCCTGGCATATCTTTCTTACTAGCCTCTGTCCCACCACGGCGATAAGGGAAGCTGATATGAGGAACGCTTCAATGCCCAAGTCCAGGAGCCTTGCCACGGCAGATGAGGCGTCGTTTGTGTGCAAAGTTGAGAAAACGAGGTGTCCGGTCTGCGCAGATCGGCACGCGATAGTGGCTGTTTCAGTGTCTCTTATTTCCCCAACCATCACAATATCAGGGTCTTGTCTCAGGATAGACCTCAACCCTGCCGCGAATGTAATGCCTGCTTGGGGGTTTATTTGAACTTGGTTAATCCCTTGGATATCGTACTCAATGGGGTCTTCAACAGTCACTATATTAACACTAGGAGAATTAAGCCTGTTGAGAGAGGCATAAAGGGTAGTGGACTTACCGCTTCCGGTAGGGCCGGTGACGAGGATCATTCCTTGAGGTGCGCCTATGGCGTTTACAAAATCCTTATAGGCCTTTTCACCAAAACCCAGTTCTTCCAAACCTAATCCAGCGGTGTCGGGATTCAGTATGCGTATGGTCACTTTCTCACCATAGGACGTGGGGATCGTAGAGACCCTCAGATCATAAATCTTTCCCCCGTGTCTTACCTGGGTCTTGCCGTCCTGGGGTTTTCTGCGGATGGAAATATCCATATTGGATATAACCTTGATCCTGGAGACGACGGGTGCGTGCACATGTTTGTCAATCTTCATTGTCTCGTGCATAATGCCATCTATTCGGTAGCGGAGCATGACGGCCGTCTTTTGAGGTTCAATGTGGATATCACTCGCTCTCTGATTGATGGCATCAGCGAGCAAGGAGCTTGTCAACCTTACTATAGGTGGGCGCTCTGTGAGGTCTAGGAGGTCTTGGACGTCCTGGACGTCTTTCTCCTCTTCCTCTTGCTGTTGGATGATCTCTACGCTCTCATGGATTCCAGCTTGGGAGTCAAAACTCTTTTTGAAGTCTCGCGGCGGGTAGTATTTTTCCTTCGCCTCCAAAAGGTCTGTTTTGGTGGCTATTACAGCTTGTACGGGCATCCTCGTGACAAAACGCAGGTCATCTAAAACGGAAAGATCTAAAGGGTTGGTCATAGCCACGAGAAGACCTTTCTCCGTTTTCTTAATCGGGATGATGAAATGCTTTTGAGCCAGATCATAGGGCACAAGGGAGATAATTTCTTCCGGGATTTCTGTTTGTGCGAGGCGAACTAGGGGAATCTTCAGTTGAGTAGACAGGGCTTTGGCGATCACCACATCGTCAGCCACCCCCATTTCAATCAGAATCTCGCCTATCTTCTTCTTTTCGATACTCTGAATCTCAAGGGCCTTATCCAGCGCTTTTTTATCAATAAGGCCTGCTTCCACCAAAATTTCTCCAAGCTTCTTGCGTTTCATAGCTCTCTTCCCATCTTTAACCCGATCGGCATTGCCATATCTCTCTTTTTAGCCGTCATGATTTAACCTATAAATGATAACGCCTTTCGTTGGTATTTGACTCTCTAAGGATTTGGTGTCATCCATTATCAATCTTCTTCAAAAGCTTATTCAATGCAATCTTCAGTTCCTCAAGCTCCTTCTTCAGTTCTGCTAATGCTCCTTTAGCTTCCGACAGGCGTCCCTCCTTTCCGATGGACTCCAATCGATAGGCTGCACCATACGCGCGCTTGGCGCCCAAGTTGCCCACTGAACCCTTCAGGCTATGGGCAGCTTTTTCTAGGGCATCGGCATCTTTTTTCCTAATTGCTTGCACAATCCCTTCCAAATTCACTTTTAATTCCTCTAAGAACATGACGGTGATCTCCTTCAAAAGCTTTTTATCCCCATCGACCACCTGGAGGGCTTGGTTCAGGTCGAAGATATCTTTGGTTGGACCATCGTCATTCTGCGAATCGAGCGAACGCTCTCCACTCTTGTCCTGATCAACAGACTTAAGGGCCAGGTTCTCGATCACATTATGAAGTTCTTGGGTCTTGATCGGCTTTGGCACATACTCATCCATCCCTGCTGCGAGGCATTTCTCCCTATCTCCTTTCATGGCGTGGGCTGTCATGGCGACAATTGGGATGTGCCCCCCCTTTCGCTTTTCTATCTGGCGGATGCGCTGAGTGGCTTCAAAACCATCCACCTCGGGCATTTGGACATCCATGAGCACAAGGTCGAAATGCTCTTTTTCATACGTGTCAATCGCCTCCCTGCCATTGGAGACGGCAACAACATGATGGCCGCGCTTTTCCAGTATTCGCATGGCCAGTTTCTGATTCACCGGATTGTCCTCTGCCAGAAGGACCTTGAGCTGCTTGCGTGCATCCTGGATCGTGAAACGGGTGATGACGGTGGTGGTACCTATTCTTGGTTGTCCCAAAGCCATTACGATGCCGTCCAAGAGCTCCGACTGTTTTACAGGCTTGTGCAGATAGGCCGATATCCCCACCTCCTGACAACGGGCTGCGTCCCCTTTGAGTCCCATGGAAGTAAGCATAATGATCGCTATACCTTCTCCATAGGGACCCGCATTCACCTCTTTTGCCATTTGGAACCCGTCCATTTCTGGCATCTGGGCGTCCAAAAGGATAACCCTGAAAGGATCTCCTGAATCAAACGCCTCCCTGATTTTGGCAAGGGCCTCTTTAGCATCTGCCGCCTCTGAGGGCACAAAACCCCATGAAGATGTCATCTCTTGAAAAACCAGGCGGTTCGTTGCATTGTCGTCCACAATAAGGACTTTCATGCCCGAGAGATCCAAATCGTTCAGGCGTATTTTATCCTTCGTTTCTGCACTTCCCAGTCCAAAGCGTGCGGTAAAATGAAAGGTGCTCCCTTTGCCCGGTTCACTTTCAACCCAGATCCGACCCCCCATCATCTCCACAAGTTGCTTCGAGATGGTCAGGCCCAGTCCAGTGCCACCATATCTTCGAGTCGTGGAACCGTCCACCTGGATGAAGCCTTCAAAGATCTTCTCCAGCTTGTCAGGTGGAATCCCTATACCTGTGTCCGAGACCGTGAAGTGCATCACTGCTGATGCGTTTTCTTCCTTCTCATGTTCCACGTTGATTGCAACTTCTCCCTTTTTGGTGAATTTTATGGCATTGTGAGTTAGATTGACGATCACTTGACGGAGTCGCACAGGATCTCCCACCAGAGCGGTAGATACATCAGGGTGGATGTGACAGGTAAGCTCAAGGCCGGCCTCATGTGCCTTCACCGCTAGTATTTCAGCGGCGTCTTCCAAAGTGGTCCGTAGATCAAAGTCGATCTCTTCCAGTTCCAACTTTCGTGACTCAATCTTTGAAAAATCTAGGATGTCGTTGATGACCGTGAGAAGAGCTTCTCCAGATGTTTTCACCATTTTCAGGTATTCTTTCTGCTCCTTGGTCAGGTCCGTCCCAAGGGCCAGTTCTGTCATCCCCATGATGCCATTCATGGGTGTGCGGATTTCATGGCTCATGTTAGCAAGAAACTCACTCTTGGCTCGATTTGCCGTTTCCGCTTCTTCTGCCATCTGATTGGCAATTTCTATGGCACGTCCAAGTTCCTGGTTTTTCTTTTCCAACTCTTGGTAAGCGATCTTCAGCTTCGCCTCTGCATCTTTCCGATCCGTGATGTCGCGAACTATTCCCTGGATAATCTGCTTACTGGGATCTATACTTCTTGAGCTCACCTCCACATCGAAAATCGTGCCATCCGCCTTTAAGAACTGTGTCTCAAACTGGAGGGGTTTTCCACTCTTGGTCGTACTGACTCTCCTTTTGGATTCCTTTTGGTTTTTTTCAGGCTGAAAATCCTCGAATTCCATGGTAAGCAGTTCATCCTTGCTGTATCCGAGCATCTCACATGCCCTTTGGTTCACATCCCTGATTTTGCCGGCCACGTGGATGATGATTGCGTCATTGGATTGTTCGAAAAGGTTGCGAAAACGCCCCTCACTTTTCCGAAGCGCCGCCTCCATTCGTTTGCGACTAGTCACATCCCGGACAATACCCCGGAAGCCCGTGGGGCGATCCTCAGCATCTTTCATAAGAGATACGGAGGTCTCCACATATTTTTTCCGACCGTCTTTTCTGATAACCTCCCAGTCAAATCCCTTTAATGCCCGGCCCGTGGAATATACATTTTTGAAGGCTTCATAGACTTTCTTAGCCGTTTCTTTATCCGCATATTGTCGATTGTTCATGCCCCTTATTTCATCTCTTGAATATCCAAGGATCTTACACAACGCGTCGTTGAAAAAGGTGAAGTTGCCGGCAAGGTCTACTTCGTAATAGCCATCTTCGATGTTCTCCAGGATATTGCTGTTTTTCTCCTCACTTCTCCTAAGGGCGTCTTCGGCCTTCGTCTGCTCTGTAACATCTTGGTAGGTCAGAAGTTGTCTCTTATCCTTCAGGGTCACAGCCGTGAACCGAATACTCTTGTCTCGGCCATCTTTGCATCTGACTTTGAAGACTCTGGGCTTCTTTTCAGGAATCGCTCTTCTACCCACTGAATCCTTTTTCCATAAAGTAATGACCTTTTTGCGGTAGTTCTCATCAGGATAGGCTTTATGAAACCAGGTCCGCTTGTTAGGAAGATCGTTGAGGGTATATCCAAAAATCTCCGAAAACTTTGGATTCAAATATTCAAAGTTCAAATCCGGCGCCATTATGGAAATCCCGTACGGAGCGGATTCGGCCAGAATCCTGAATTTATCCTCGCTTTCGGATAAAGAGGTCTCTATGCGTTTAGTCACTATGGTTTGCGATTCTATCTTTTTGGCTCCTTGTACCAATTCCCCATCACCTGGTTTTGCTTCCACGACGATCTCCTCCTACCTGTAACTACGACCAAAAAAAGCGGATAGAAATAGAATAGTCCTATCCAGCTTTCCTTTCCGCTTCGGTGACATTTATTAATCGGAGTGATAAAAACTAAGTTTTTTTAAGATAAATTATAAAGAAATGGGCTCCAGATGTCAATGAGGAACCCACACCACATTTGATTGGGCTAACTCAAGGAGGGCAGTCCGGGTTTGACTCTTTTGAGGTAGGTTGCACAGAGGTACGCAAGGAGTTATTGCATCAGTCTATCGCTATTTGACTGGGCTTCAGGAATTTTTCTCTTCGTCTGGCGGATTTGTAATCGGGGAAGTCTTCTGTGTGAAGCAACCGAAACTCACCTAGCAACTGGCCACCCTTTGTCCTCTTCGAACGATGCTCTCTGCTTCGCCTCGAAAGGTCATTGGTAATACCAATGTAGCGCTTACCTTTTTCCGCTTTCAGAACGTATAAGGTGACCAATGGCAAGTTTATGATTCGTTTGGACTTTTTTGATGGTCGGGGCGAGAGGATTTGAACCTCCGACACCCTGCTCCCAAAGCAGGTGCGCTACCAGACTGCGCCACGCCCCGATTTGGAAAAAATTCGAAATTCGAATTTCGAAACAAGCACGGAAATGGAATTTTGGTCAAATAATTTATAATATCGCAAATTTACATCTTGCCTACAATAAAATCAAGCTATAAAAACAATATGTTATTGAAAAATGGCGGTTTTTATTGACTTTGATTTTGACTCTATGAATAATGGCGTGGCTTCATTCCTACCATTGAGGAGCAATCATGGAAGATATACAGAATCATAAGGATGACCGCAACATAGATATCGATCAGGTGGGCGTAAAAGGCATCCGTTACCCCATCACGGTTCTTGACAAGAATATGGGTGAGCAGCAGACCGTGGCTGAGATCAATATGTACGTCAACCTGCCGCGCTACTACAAAGGGACCCATATGAGCCGCTTTGTGGAGATCCTGAACGAACACAGCCGGCGCATCTCGCTTCAGAATTTTTCTGAGATCCTGGATGAGATGAAGGACAGGTTGAATGCAGAAAGTGCCCACATGGAGATCACCTTCCCCTATTTTATTAACAAGGCCGCTCCCATCAGTGGCAGTGAAGGCTTGATGGAATACAAATGTACATTCAAGGGGGCACTGAACAAGGGAAGCGATGTAATCACCATGATTCACGTCCCCATATCAACCCTTTGCCCGTGCTCTAAAGAGATAAGCGAGTTTGGGGCCCACAACCAGCGAGGCGAGGTAAGGCTCCAGGTGAGATTCAAGAAATTCATATGGATAGAGGATCTCATTTGGCTTGTGGAAGAATCGGCCTCCACCGATGTCTATTCTGTGCTCAAGCGAGAAGACGAAAAATACGTGACTGAGAGGGCCTATAATAACCCCAAGTTCGTGGAAGATATTGTGAGGGATATTGCCCAAAAGCTCAATGACGACCCTAACATAACCTGGTTTTCTGTCGAATCGGAGAACTTTGAATCCATCCACAACCACAGCGCCTACGCCTATATTGAGAAGCATAAAGATGTTAGTTGAGTCGTTGAGTGGTTGAGTTGATTTGTAGTGAAACCCAAGGAAAAAATTATCAATAGCGGATTTCACAGGGCAGGCCACTGACAACTGACCACTGACTATCCTGGAGGAAGCAATGGCGGATGATCTGAAAAAGATGTATCGGACAGTCATGGATGACCATTTCCCTTCTCAGATGACCATCTCTTTTGGTGATCGAGTCCTGGTTTACAAAAAAAGGGCTTGGAAGATCCCGGATGATAAATCGGGAGATTTGATTGAAAAAGGCCTTAGATACGGTGAAAACCCTGGCCAAGAGGCGGCCCTATATGAGCTGGTCAATGGGAATCTGGTACTGGGGGAATGCCAGTTCATTGAACCGGGCAATGGTCTGGTCTCAGCCATAACAGAAGAAGACATGATCCAGAGCGGAAAACATCCGGGCAAGATCAATCTGACCGATATAGACAATGCGCTCAATATCATGAAATATCTATCGGAAGGGCCGGCCGCTGTGATCGTCAAACACAACAATCCTTGTGGCGTAGCCTATGGTGCGAGCCTTTCAGAGGCCTATGACAGGGCGAACATGGCAGATAGAATTGCGGCTTTCGGGGGATGCGCTGTATTCAATCGGCCCATGGATGCTGCAACGGCTGAATCCATTGCAGAGAACTATCTGGAGGTGGTGGCGGCGCCTGAGTTTGAGGAGGGGACCATACCTGTCCTGGCTCGAAGGGGGAACCTCAGAATAGTCCGTATAACCCAGATCGACAATCTCTCTTCTTACGCGAATGCCCGGTTCGTTGACATCAAAAGCCTGATAGATGGGGGGATCATTGTCCAGCAGTCTCCCCTCAATCGCATCAAATCTGCAAAGGACTTCACGCTGGCCAGTTGTGAATACGAAGGAGAGACCTATACCATTGCCAGAAAGCCTACGGACGAAGAGTATGCCGACATGCTTTTCGGGTGGCAGGTGGAACAGGGCATCACCTCCAACTCGGTGATCTATGTGAAGGGGGGGGTTACCGTAGGCATCGGGACCGGGGAACAGGACCGTGTCGGTGTGGCGGAGATCGCCATCTATAAGGCCTACACCAAATATGCAGATGCCACATGTTTCAACCGGCACGGACTGCCGTATAAGGACCTGGAGTTGA
>JASFIT010000158.1:0-9520 GCA_050122535.1 Desulfobacteraceae bacterium
CAAAACCGAGTGCAATTAGCGCATAAACACCCCCGACTGCGATACCACTTACTATCAACTGTGCAAGGATATCCATATCATTGCCCAAGAAGTCAGGAAATCGCAAACAAACTATTTTTGAAACGCAACGGGAACCAATGGAGCTGTCCCCAGTCCCACCACGTGGGACGGGATATCAAAGCGGAATTGCGACGAAGCCAATCCGCCGTCGCAAAGCTATAGCGCGATATCCCCGCCTTCGCTCCAACGAGCTTCGGCGCGGTTCGCCTCGCCTTTCATTTCTGCAGCCCCCAAGGGCGGGATCCCGCTTCTCTCCAATAAGACTTGTCGACGAGTTCAAGTCGAGTCGCCGCAGGGTATTTCGGCGGAGGCGAATGAAAGACCAGGACCGGGATGGACAGCAGGGAGAAGAATCTCCCCGTGCAATATCTGGAAAATGGGATTACCCACAGCACTTCCAGACCAAAAGAGAATGGAGTCCGCCTCAGATTTCAGCTATCTATCAGACTCCAATATGTTCGTCAAGGCTATTACCCTTCTACTTTTAGGGTGTTAGGGAAATGCCTCCTATCAACCCCATCTCACGCTCTGCGGAGCCGGATGGTTACCGCATTGTCGCGATCCGGGCATTCCCAAGTGAGTTCATCGGCTGATCCCCAGGGATAATTCCCGCCAAACTGCATCACGCTCAGGGTGGGAAAGATATCATGGTAAAAGAAGCCGCAAAGCCCTCCTGTGTCCCAGCAGCCGATTTTAAATTTATCACCCACCTTATGCCCCGCGCTACAATCGCCTTTCACACCAATAATCTCTGCATCCAAGGGTTTTACGTCTTCAGGTTGATCGGCCATGATGCACCTCCTTTGTCATTTTCCTGTAAATATTAGATCTTTAAGTGGGGTCCTTAACAAATGAGGTATGGCGAAGTCAATGCAAACTGCATGGGGCATAGAGCAAAGAGCAGGGCGCGGCCATAAAGGGCTCGAAACTTGACACGGAATCCTCTCTACCCTATCTTGGTTTTATCAGCTCACTTACAGGAAGGATTTTACCTATGACACCTGAAGAAATGGAAAAAGAAGGTAGCGAGCTCATGGGACGCGGATTTCACTGATCTCAAGCCATTCTGGCCGTGGGTCAGAAGAAATTGGGCATGAATGACCCAACGCTTGTCAAATCCACGACAGCCTTTGCAGGAGGAATCGTTTCCAGCGGGGGACCTTGCGGTGCCCTGACCGGAGGAATAGCCCTGTTGGGGAGTGTGTTGGGTAATGACAACCCGGAGAAAAAGGATGATCCTCTCGTGTGGAAGGCCTGTAGGGAATACTATGCACGATTCGAGCGTGAGGTTGCTAACGAGTCTGGGGGCATAAATTGTCGAGACATTACAGGCATCGACGACTGGACCAATAGGGCTAAGCGGCGGGCGTTTTACAAAGGAGAGGGTGTGGTTAGATGCCTGGGGAACACGGGAAGGGCGGCGCGAATCCTCGGAGAAGTCCTGGAAAAATATGTAAAAGACAAGACCAAATAGTACTTACTCACCACCCGTTCCCCCCGCACCTAGCCGGGGGTCACTAGAGGCACCAGCCGTCGCTAAAGCTATGGCCTGGCAGGCAGAGAACACAGAGAGATTTTCATTTCGCTCTTACAGAACTCTCTGGGGACTCAGGGGTGAATAACTGAATTTAAGAATAAGGTGTGACTAATAGGATCGCTTAGGGGCCCGCAGTGCGGGTCCCTAATGTTTTTACATTGGGGGCTATGGGAAGCCTTTAGCGATCCTTTGTAAGTTATGTCGACACTCCCTTTTGTTTCTCCGTGACCTCTGCGTCTCGAACGACCCTGAGCCTGCCGAAGGGGAGTGGGTGGTGCATATTTGGCATCAAGAGGGGAAGCATCTGGCAAAGGCCTTGAGCAGAGCAGGGGAGCCTTTGATGCGGATCTTTCCTCTCACCATCGCCCACACCATATTCGCTTCTTTGGCCAGAAACTTCACCCATGT
The DNA here is from genome assembly GCA_050122535.1 of Desulfobacteraceae bacterium. Classification (GTDB taxonomy): domain Bacteria; phylum Desulfobacterota; class DSM-4660; order Desulfatiglandales; family HGW-15; genus JASFEQ01. Next base: position 2,006 of record JASFIT010000158.1, read on the forward strand.
CTCGCTGTCAGCCCTTAACCGCAGGTTAGGGCTGCCCACATGCCCTTCCTTCACTTCAAGGGTCTTTTCCTTGATAACCACAGTCCCCTTTGCCTCCTCAGCACCCGTGAAAGTAAAATGATACGTGGCATCCAGTCCTTCTGATTGCTCCTTCTGGAAGAGCAAAGGCAGGCTTTCCAGGAAGCTCCTGGCTGATTTCGCCCGTAGACCGTTTCCCACCTGTTTAATGGTTTTATGGGGAAAGCGCCTGTTCACGTGAATCTCCGCATCCGAGCCAGGCACCACAAAGACAGTCTCAAGCCTTTCCTGCAATGGTTTGACCACAGATGCCATATAGCTTTTGCGGTCGTCGAGATAGGGGCCGATCAATTCCTCGCCGGCTGGACACACTGCAAGACAGTAGGACGATTTATTGGAGCCGCCGGAGCAAAGGCTCTGCCACATACACACGGTCTCGGGGTCGCTCACCTTTTTCCGGTAATCCAGGGCTCCTTTGCTACTCACGATCAACTCCACCCAGTCTGAAAATCCTCCCAACCGATCGCGGTAGTTGTGGGTCATGCAGTTGGCAAAATTAAAATCCCCATCTTTCCCGATCGCCCCTACGGGACAGACTGCCGTACACAGGCCGCATTCTATGCAGGGATTGAAATCAATGGGACGATCGTAAGCCGTCACTTCCTGATCCATGAGGATGGTCCCTAGGGCTATGAAGCTTCCGAGGCGGGGATGTATGACGATCCGATGGCGGCCCATGAGTCCCATGCCTGCGGCCTCTGCCACTGATTTGTGGGACACGGGCCACATCTTGCCAGGCCAGAGGTCCAGGTCCATGGGAAAGCCGCTCGCCGTGTTCATGGCACCAATTCCCTTTTCTCTGAGCCTCCCTATGACCTCCCGGGCGCAGTCGTTCACAGCATCAAAGCCATCGCTGAACTCCAGATCAGAAGCCGACCGAGACAGGGAACGCACGTTTTCCGGATTTAAACGGACCACCATACTGATCAGCGCCCTTGCCTTTGGATACGCCCTCAACATATCATCCCGTTGATCCGCCAGTTCGGCTCGATCAATCTCAACAATACCCACATCGTCTGCGCAAGCATCAAGGACCACCTGTTTCACCCACTCAGCCTCAACCTTTGACGCCATGCTTTCGACGCCTGCCTGAGAGCGTTCCTGATACCATTTAACTGTAGGATGATCTTCCAATTTCATGCCTGCCTCCTTTTCGTTGTATATACAAGTAATTAAACAAAAAAATAGAGTCCTTTTATCCTTTTCCTGTTTTTCGCCACAGGGTTTCAGCCATCCGCCCAATCGCTCCTGCATTTCTTTTACCCAATAATGAGGTGACCTTTTCCTGTGCTTCGCGCCATGCAGGAAATGCTTCCATCAATAGACGGTTACCCTTGGGCGTTAATTTGAGTCTATGTGCCCGCCTGTCCCTTCTGGGGGAGACCTTAAGCCAACCCTTGGCCCTCATTCGACCCATATTACGGCTAAGTGTGGATGCCTCTAAATGGAGCATGCGGCAGATCTCGCTCGGTTCTGCCTGCCCCAGGATGGATACAATGGCCAAAATACTGAGTTGGGTTCCTTTTATGCCGTGTGGCCGAAGTGCTTCATCATAAATGCGTGAAACAGCACGGCTTATGGTCCGAATTCGCATTGCCACGCATTCCTGGCCCAGAGTCTTGGCAAAGATGTTGATTGTTGTGTCCTGTTTCACGGTCTTCACCCTTTAAAAGTTGTTTGTATATACAAATTGTTATCCTGGGATGCAAGCAAAAAATGAAAATTTGGGGATTTTGCAATTTGAAGGTTAAGGGGTCGAAAATCTCTTGTATTTCTATTCTCTAAAAGTTAATTGAAGTTCTGTGGCAAGACCGTGTCTCTATAACAAATCCTAGAAAGGGGGGAGATGAGCATGAAACGGTATGGAGACTTTATCACTTCTGAGGAAGACCTGGCCTTCCTGAACACAATTCGAAAATACATTGACAAGGAAGTCATGCCCGTCCGCATGGAGCTGGACGAAGACTATGCAGCCTTTGAAAAGGCCTATACAGGGCTGGTAAAGCTCGGCATCCAGAAACGGGGCTTTTCACCGCGTTACGGTGGTTTGGCAATTAGATCAGCAACCACCATATGTGCCATCACTGAAGAGATATCCCGAGGAGACAGCGGGCTCTCTCTTCACGCCCTGATCATACCCTGGTGTATGGCGGCGGCCATGGGAGGGGGGAATAAAGTCCTGATGGACAAATTTACCCCCATGTTCTGCGAAGACACACCCCGCTGCGGCTGCCTGGCCATCACAGAACCCGCAGGAGGCTGCAATATTGAGGATGGAGCCGAGCATGCTCTTACAATCCGCACCCGAGCCAAACTGGAGGGTGATGAGTGGGTCATTAATGGCGAGAAAATGTGGCCCAGTGGTGCCAGCGTTGCCGACCTATACTGTGTCGTCTGCACCACTGATCCCAAACAAAAGGAAGAAGGCGTGGCGCTCATCTATGTCCCCAAGGATTCACCCGGGCTTTCCTTTGGTAAACCAGAGAACAAAATGGGCATGACGGTGACAGACGTAAATGCCGCCATTTACTTTGACAATGTGCGGGTCCCCAAGGCATACCGGGCCAGTGGCCCAGGCACGGACTGGAACCTGTTCAGGAACAACATAGGGTGGGGCCGGCTCACCAGTGCGCCCATGGCGCTAGGTAATGCCCAGGCGGTTTTAGAGATTGTCATGGATTACACAAAAGACAGGTTTTACGGTGGAAAGCCGGTACGTAATCATTCACTCCAGGCAGCGATGATTGCTGACATGGCCATCGGCATAGAGGCTGCACGGTTCTATTACCTTTCTGTTGCCGCCATGTACAATAACCGAAAGAAATATGGAAATCCTGGGGATGACTACCTTCTGGCCCGATCCAGTGGAACCAAAGTTTATGCCTGTGACGTGACTGAAATGGTTTGCAATAGGGCCATGGAACTCATGGGTTCATATGGTTACGCGCGGGAATATCATGTGGAGAAATACCTGCGGGACAGCAAGATTATACAATTGTGGCTTGGAGGCGCTCAGCTGGGGCGGTTGGACGTGGCCCAGGGTCACTACCCGTATGTTGAAAAGTCATAAAGCGAATTCGACTCACCGCAGAGACGCGGACCCAACCTCGGAGCCTCTGCGGTGAATCATCCAGTAAGGGAATAGGTCTCGGATCCAGTCTCTTTTATCTTCCCTTCGTGTGTCAGTTTCTGCAGATGGCTCTCCAATATGGGGATGCCCGGGAAAAACTGTACAGTGGGAAGTGCGAAAAAGATGTTAAGGAGTTCTTCAAAACGCTTCTGCCCGCTTTGAAGGGCTTCAACAATGCCCCTGTCCTTTTCTAATATCGCATCCTTGATCTTTCGAATACCTTCTCTTGAATCCTGGATCAAATCCCCGTGAGAAGGGAGAATTAGATCAATGTCCAGGACCTCAACTTTCTTTAGGCTCTCAAGATACCTGGCTGCACCTCCGGAAGAAGGGGTGTACCAGGCCACCATTTCCCCTACGATGTCGCCGGCCAACAGAACCCGCTTGTCAGGATCATAAAGAGACATGTGCCCGGGGGCGTGTCCCGGCGTATGAAGGACCTGGAAATGGTATTCCCCAACCCGAATGAAATCTCCTTCCGCGACCGTTCTAGTCGGTTTTACATGGCACATTGAACAACCGAGGGCCTTGAAGTAAGGGATCAACTCAAATCCCGCGCCTTTGCTCCCTTTTGGAACCTCATAGCCCATTGCGGCGAATTGCTTTTTACACAAGGCAATATCAAAGGATAGGGTCAGCTTTTCCGGTTCAAGCGCATAGGGTAGATCATCCTCATGCAGGAAAATACGTTCAGGCGTAAATTCAGATAAAAGGATCTCCATGGCACCTGAGTGGTCGGGGTGCACGTGGGAAAGGACAATCTTCTTGATAGATTTTGATTTCCATCCCAGGACTTCTAGGGCACTGAAAAGGCGATCAATCGGAGCCATGCTCCCGCAGCCCACATCAAAGAGACTTATTCCATCTCCATCTTTAAACAGATAGACGTTGGCTGATTCGGGCCAATAAGATGATTCGGGCCTGATCATCTTCAGATCATCAAAAATGGAAACAGTATTCTCGAACATAGTCATGCACTGGAATGTTGGAAAGATGGAATACTGGAAACTGGGGACCCGCTTGCGGGGACTGGGCGGAACGAAGTGAGCGCGAAGAATAATGGGAAGAACTTAAATCCATTACTCCACAAATGTAACGATGTTTTCTATTTCCTCTCTATTCGTCCTCAATTTATTAATGGGTTGATCCCAGTCCGGATACCCGATCGCAATCCCGATGATGATGAATTTGGAATCAGGAATCCCAACAACCTTTCTCACTTGCTCAGGGTAATCAACAATAGCACGCATAACACAGGTGCCCAAATCATACTCTTGGGCAGCCAGCGTTATGTGTCCTGCGACCAAGCCCACATCCACAATGGGCCATTTGCTCTGGAGCATTTTGTCTATGACGATGACGATGATTGTAGGTGCGTCATAGAATTGCACCATGCTCTCATTCCATGCTTCTATACCCTTCCTGTCCCCTTTTTCTATGCCTAGCAGCTTAAATATCTGCTTTGCCAATTCCACCTGACGTTCTTTAAAAACACTTTTCAGTGCTGGGGCAACGCCTTTTGAAGGCCCCATACCGAGTTCGGGGCTGGGCGGCTTTCCAAGACGATGTTCCTCAATACTTGCGCGCTTCAGTGCTTTTAGCGCTTCTCCTTTCACAATGAAGAATTCCCAAGGCTGACTGTTGACACTGGAAGGGGCGCGGGTCGCAATCCGTAAGACCTCAATCAGCACATCTTCGGAAAGAGGCTCAGGTGTGAAAGCCCTGATAGATTTCCTCCCATCAATGGCTTCTAAAAGATCCATATGTAACCTCCTGAGTATGAACACCAATTGAAAGTAGGGCGGGCCACTGTGCCCGCCTCCCGCTGATCGCTGCAGTGGGTGGCCTTACGAATATCACTCATAACCCTATATAGCCGAACACTAAGGACGGGTGTGGAGAACACAGATAGTACGAGCTAAAGCTTCTCAAAAGTCCCGTGGCGGCCCGCTCCTTCAAGAAAACGGCGAACCCCTTCCCCCGTCTCACCGCTCTGGATGGTGGACATGCCCAACTGAAACTCATTGTGCATGGCCTGTTCAAAGGGGAGTTCCCATTGCTCATAGGTAGAGCGACGGTCACTTAAAAGACAGCGCTGGGGGAAGCGCAAGAGTTGTTCGGCCAAGGTCTCTGCCTCAGCCCGAGAGGCGCCCGGCTCCACGACCCTGTTGGCCAGTCCCATGCTCAGCGCCTCTTCGGCCCCAACAGGCCGGCCTGTAAGAATCATATCCAGGGCATGGGAGAGACCTATGGCACGGGCCAGTCGAACCGTACCGCCATCTATCAGGGGCACACCCCAGCGCCGGCAAAATACGCCGAATATGGCATCCCGTTCCATCACGCGCAAGTCGCACCAGAGGGCAAGCTCAAGTCCACCGGCCACCGCGTGACCAGCCACCGCAGCGATGAGTGGTTTGTCCAAATACATACGGCATGGACCCATGGGGCTGTCACCCTCTTTTTCCAAGCGATTGGAGCGCCCATCAGCCAAGGCCTTCAGGTCCGCACCTGCGCAGAAATAACCCTCCGCCCCGGTAAGCACCCCTACCCTTGCCTCTTCATCCTTCTCAAACGCCCGGAAGGCATCGGCCAGTTCTTGGGCCGTTTGGCGATCCACAGCGTTTCGCACTTCAGGGCGGTTGATAATAACGGTGGTCACTGGACCTTTTTTCTCGACGATAATGTTAGCCATCGCTCCCTCCTGAGGCCGTTGAATAGTGTCCCCTTTTGCCCATGCTGGTCTCCTTTCAATGGGTCTATGGTGGAAGGTGAATTCAGGCGAGGCGATACGGACTTCACTTTGTGCGAAGGAGCATAGGGTAAACGCTCTTAGGTGTCAACGGGAAAGGCATTCCCGGATCGCGCGCCTGTGAACCCGTTTCCAACTAACCTAAAAAATCCAGATGCTGAAACACGGACCCTGAGCCCTCATGACCGCCCCGCGTCGAGTGCGGGATAAACTCCGGCGGGCATCCAGGCTTCGAGGCTTTTTAGGATTTATCTGGATTCCCGCTTGCGCGGGAATGACAAAGGATGCCATTCACCCCTGCACAAAGCACGGGGCATTCTGGCATGGTTTTGTGAAGTATTTTGAAAGTTCTTCAGTGGTATGATTTTTTAGGGCTGGAAATGATTGCGTGAAGATGTTTACATGATTTCTTCCAACTCGTCCTTGGAGACCCGGTACGTCTTGTCGAATTCCTGCCAGAATTTCTTTTCCTTATTTTTCCATCCATGTCCAAATCGTTCATCAAAGAAGCCGCTCAAACGGGCGAACCAATTCCCTGACTTCTCTATGCCCTTTTGTTGAGCAAGAAAAATCTCCTTGAGATAGATGTCTATCTCGTGCAATTTGTCCTTTGGGATATAGGATTTGGCTCCCAGCTTAATGGATCCCACCAGGTTATCGGGATTAAGGCCATGGGCCGTAAGCATTAATGCCGGAATCTTTTTCTCTATGGCGATTTCCAACAAATCGAATCCCTGAACCCCCATGATATCCAAGACGGCGGCATCATAAATCTTACGCTCCAGCAATTCCTTTGCCGATTCAAAGCTTGCGGCCTTCTCAACATCACAATCCTCGAGGATCTCCACCAAGGTTGCCAGGATATCTGGTTCATCGTCCACCGCGAGGATTTTCTTCCCTTTTAAAATATCTTCAGTCGCCATGATTCGGATCCCTCCTTTTATTCTTACATCATGCTCAACGGCCTAAACCTCTCATTCCATACAAAATACCCCATATCATAATTTATGGGCAGATCCAAACATAATCAAGCTATAAAATCCTTTCACGATTTTATATAAGGAAAAAACATTTGACTTGCCGAAATCTCTAACCTATAAACGCTCCTTGAGAGACCGACCGGTCTGTCTTGAAATACTATCCCGCAGAATTTGACCATGGACCTCAAAGAAAAAATCGTTCACGAGTCCCTAAAGCTCTTCTCCTTGAAAGGTTTTTTGAGCACCTCCATACATGACGTGTTGGCCGCGGCAAACACCTCCAAGGGCGGATTTTACAACCATTTTCAGAGCAAAGAAGACCTCTTTTTCGCCGTATTGGCTGAAGCGAGGAAAATTTGGCGCGAAAAAAACCTTTCTGGCCTTGATGAGATGGAAAGGCCGGTGGAAAAAATCAAAAAGCTCCTGGAAAACTATAGAGACAGATATTTAAAGGATTCGAAAAACTTCCCCGGAGGATGTATTTTTGTCGCCCTATCTGTGGAACTGGATGACCAACGGCCTCACCTTTCTCGTGAACTGAATAAAGGATTTTCAGGTTTCAAGGCCATGATTAAGAG
>JASFIT010000159.1:0-9497 GCA_050122535.1 Desulfobacteraceae bacterium
TAGCCCCAGGAGATCTTGCCAGGATTCTAAATCCCACGGCTGTTAAGGCCGCCATATAAAAAACTTTTCCATGGAATATTGGAATAATGTAATAATGGTTTGATGGTGCCAAAGAGCCTCTATCTGTCATTCCTGCTGAAGCAGGAATCCAGTCTTCTGAATATTCTTTCTGGATTCCCGCCTGCGCGGCTGGGTCGCAATTAGTCATCCCGGCCAAATCCCGCGGAGCGGGATGCGAGCCGGGATCTAGAATGGTTTGATTTTCCACTAGTTTCCTGGATTCCGGGTCTCGCCCAACATCGTTAGGCTCGCCCGGAATGACAGTTTTGAGGAATTGTGACCAAGCCTCCAAGGGGATGGGAACTTTAATGATGCATTTCCTTCTAGCTTGAACGTCGTGGGATCTAGACTTTTTCCTACGACTAGCGTACGTACATGATCTTCTTTTCCAGGTCCTTTCTTCCCATTTGCTGGGCTTCGCCCGCTGGCTTGCCAAGACATACGACCGCCATAGGCGCCTTTTCTGCACTAATGTCCAGTATTTCTCTCAAAGGCTTCTTGTCAAAAAAGGTAAACCAGAGGCTGCCAAGACCCAGGGCATAGGCCGCCAGATGCATGTTCTGCATGGCCGCAGCGCAGGCCTGTTGGTAGCCTATGCTGCCCTCTTCCTGGAACTGATCCACTCCGCTCCCCTTGGGATCCCCGACCACCACGACCATGACCGGGACAGATTTCAAGAAGTCCACCTTGTATTTTTCCAGCCATCCCCAACCGCTCGCTTCAATAGCCCATTTCCTGCATCTTTCAGCTTCTTCAAGAATCTTTCCCTTCACTTCATCATTGGTTACCACAATGAATTGCCACGGTTGGCTGTTGAGGGGAGAAGGCGCCCATATACCCGCTTCCAAAATCTTTTCAATGGTCTCCTCGCTGACAGGATCAGGCGAAAAGTTCCTGCAACTTCGCCTCTCTTTAATCGCTGTGAAAACATCCATCGGCCCGCTCCTTTCTTCGAATAATGATTTGATGCCTCAGAACTTACCCCACTTCTCTTGAAAGTTCAAACATAAACAAAAGCGGGGTGGTCTTCATACATATCCAGTCTATTTCCACTCAAAATAATGGTGACGAGGTTCTTCATTTAACAATATCTAGGTCTAGACCCGAGACACGCAAAAAACAAGAATGCGAGCGCCTACCATAGAAATTCAGTGGTTACAAATACTTATTTGCTGAAAGGGGTAGGATGAGGAGAAGAGGTCCAACATTGTATACCGTTCTTTTAGGATATTTGATATTGACTTTTGTCGTTATAATTTGTAAAGGGTAACGGGATTAATTTCTAAGATATAGAGATATGGTCTTTTAAGTTACAGCTTCACTAACTTTAAAAGGAGGGGAAAGGAGGTGCAAAGAGCGTAAACATTCGTTTTAAATTATCAATCCAGTCACTCAACCACTACGTATCATAAACCTTTCTTGACCAACTTAAGGAGGTGATAACCGGGTATTCATAATTATTTACTCTTTAATCACTTACCTTCTGCATTGGGCACTTTTCGATCCAACCAACACATAAGAATCGTCAATGCAGGTTTTGGGCCGTTCCATCTCGGACAGAATTGCCTTGGAGTTGACCTGGCCATTCATGTCCTCTTGGTTTGGGCTCAATTTTTAGGAGGAAAGTTATGAATTCATTATGGGTATTATTATGGTGGGTAGTTATTGTTGTTATCGGCTACTGGGTATATGCCCGACATGTTGCCAAGAATGTTTTTGGGGTGGACCCGAACAGGGCAACACCTGCCAAGATGTACATGGACGGCGTTGACTTCATGCCCGCAAATAAGAATGTGTTATTTGGGTTTCAGCTCAACTCCATAGCAGGCGCCGCGCCGATCATCGGCCCTATCGTGGCTCTTCAGTGGGGGTGGGTCCCTGCCCTGTTATGGCTTGGACTGGGGGTCTTCTTCATCGGATGGCTGCACGACTTTTCGAGCGCCATGGTGTCAGTTCGAAGCGACGGGGAGACCTTCGGGGCCATTAGCTACAAATTGATATCACCTCGGGCGAGGAAAATCCTCCTCACTTTCGTCTATTTTTATTTGCTCCTCATTGCGTGCGCCTTCGGCCATGTGATCACAAGAGGTGTAAGCGGAAATGCGGCGCTTCCCTTTCCCTTGCTCGTGGTCATCGCGGTGGCCTTTCTGGTGGGACATATGATCTACAAGGCGAAGGTGAATATCATTGGAACGACCGTCCTCGCCATTGTCTTGATTTTTGTTGCTATTGGCTTAGGAAACGTCTGGCAGATTCCGCTTTCCTACAATCTTGTACTCATCTGCGTCCTCATATTCGGCTATGTCAGCTCCATTCTCCCCGTATGGCGTTTCATCCAACCTTATAACTATGCCTCAGTTTATGTGGTTTATTTTGGGATTATAGCAGGCGTTATAGGCATACTTATTGGGCATAAGCCCATGACACTCCCTGCCTTTACCAGCTGGAGCATCGGTATAGGACCGCTTTGGCCGCTCCTTTTTGTGACCATCGCCTGTGGGTCCATTTCAGGATGGCACAGCCTGGTAAACAGTACCGCCACCTCCAGGCAGCTCGAAACCGAGCTGGATGTGAGGCCTGTATCTGGCGGCGCCATGTTTGCAGAGTTCACCATCTCCATCATCGCGGTGATCGTATGTGCCACGGCATTTGCCGATAAGGCAGCCTATATCGCAAATGTAAAAAATCCTGTGGGGATCTTTGTGGGGGGTCTCGGTGGTGCCATCACATCCCTTGGACTTCCTGAAAGCTATGCCAAGGCCCTGGCAGGTATGATGATCATTATACTTGCTTTGACCATTATAAACTTGGTGTTTCGCTTTATGAAGGTGGCCACGGCCGAGCTTTTGGGAGACGCCATAGGCATTGCCAAAAACCCTCATGTGGCGACCATTGTGGCCCTTATTATAACCGCCATACTGATAAAGACAGGGACCTGGCTTTACATATGGGTCCTTTTTGGCGGCGCCAATCAGCTCATGGCAGGCTTTGCACTTCTCCTTGTAACCTTATTTCTTGTACAGAAGGCCAAGAGCTACAAATACGCCATCTACCCCATGTTCTTTATGTACATCACCACGGTGTGCGCGCTGTTCTATACTTCCGTTTTCAAGATGATTCCTGCGGCAATGGCCGGGAAAAAGGTGTTTGGGAACCTCTTCGCCGCCGCAGTCGCTATTCTGCTCATCATCTGTGCCTTGATTCTGGCCTATGACGGCTGGAAGGCCTTTAAGAAATATAAGGCCGGCGCTGGGACAGAACCGGCTGAAGCGGAAAAGGCCCCCGCCTAATCGCAGGGACCTGAGAGCAAAAAAAGGGGATATGTTTCCCGGGGAGGCATTGACAACCGGGGGGTGTATCCCCATATTTTTGTTTTTAAAGGACTTGAGTACTGGAGCGTTGGAGTCATGGAGTAGTGGAATGATCTCTTCACTCATAAAGACGATAAAGGATTATCTTATAGGCTTTCTCCTTTACGGCCAGCTAAGCTATCTTTACTCAGAAAAACGTTGCGTGGACCATCTGTTCATGCTAGGTTTGTTTGGCAATTCTATTGGATTTCCTTCTCTTTTTAACTACTACCATCTCAGGCTCCTGCCCTACTATATGAGGCAGCTCAGGCCCTGGAAGAGAAGGGTCTTGAAAGAGAGGGATTTCTTTGACCAAGTTTATGATTAGTTGCTCCTAGGTAAGCTCCACCCCCTCCCCAGCCCTCCTCCTTGCTGGGGGAGGGCTGGGGAGGGGGTGGAGCGAAGTATCGGAGTCAATTGCTAACATTGAAAAAAGGTTTGGCTATGGAAGAAAAAGAGAAAAAGAAAAAGAAAAAATCGGGAGGCGTTGTAGGATTTTTTAGAGATTTCACTTACGGCATGGCCACCCATGGCATGGCCAGACATGCCCTGAAAACACGCTCCAGCATGGAGCACCTCTTTATCCTCATCACCATGGGAGACATGCTTGGCATTCCCATACTTCCACCTTACTACTCCCTCCGTCTTCTCCCCCATGTCGTGCCACAGATCACCACATGGAAACGCAGGATGTTGAGAGAAAAAGATTTTGTGGAGAGTATGTATTAAGGCTGCGGTCCGGTTTTACCGGATAGCTTAGCCAAATAAAGTTTGGACGAGCATTTTTCGCGGGCTCGCTTCATCCTAGAAGGAGGGGTTATGTCTTTCGCAGAGGTTTTTGAAAAATATCCTAACAGACGATACGTTATGTACGGCGGGAAGGGAGGTCTTGGAAAGACCACCTTCTCAGCGGCCACTGCCTATTACCTGGCAAAGAAGGGGAAAAGGGTTCTCGTCTTCTCTGTGGACCCCCAGGCGTCCCTAAGCGATATCTTTGAACGGGATATCTTTGGCCAGGGGAACATCGAGATTATGCCGAACCTCTTTGCCCGAGAAGTGGATGCGGATCGTAGAATTCAGGACTATCAGGAAGAGATTCGGCAGAAGATCATCTCCATGTACGGGATGAAAAAGATCCCTGAGGAGATTGAGAGCTATATAAAGGCCTCTTCAGCTGAGCCTGCCATGGAAGAAAGCGCCATCTTTGATGCGGTCGTGGACATCGTCGTGAAAGGGGATTTCGACTATTATATTTATGACCTTGTCCCCCTTGGTCATGCCCTCTATTATCTGAGCATGGCGGCAGTCTATGACGCTTGGCTGGACAAGATAACAGGTCTGAGAGAGCAGATGCGCGAGTACGATCAGGCCATTGCCACGATGAAACGGGAGGAGGGAACGGAAGAGGACGAGATATATAATGAATTAATGTATATTAAGGATCGCATAGGGGCCTCTTCGAAGATCATGACGGACACGGATAAGACCGCTTTTTTCTTTGTACTGACTCCCGAAGAAATGACCGTTGTGGATACAGAAAAGGCGGCAAAGCTTTTTGCCAAATATGACGTACCCCTTGCAGGATATGTGGTCAACCGTGTCATTGATAGGGACCTATTAAAAGAGAATATCCCCGCATACTTGAGAAACAGGATTGCAATGCAAGAGGGAGCCCTTGACCTGATTGATAACACATTTGGTACTTCAGTTCTATCAAGGGTCCCGGAATTTGATTCCGAGATAAAGGGTCTTGACACCATCAGAGATCTTGCAGAGGTGATGTTTGAGGAGAAATTGTCATGAAGAATACAATGGCAGCTTTTTTTGTGGACCACCCTGAAATGCGCTACATCTATTTTGGGGGTAAGGGGGGCGTTGGCAAAACCGTCGTGGCGGCGGCAGTGGCGCACTGGATGGCGAAGCAGGGGAAAAAGACACTCCTCGCCTCTACAAATCCCGTGCACAGTCTCTCCAATCTCTTTCAGATGGACGTTTTTGGAAAACCCGTATTAATACCCGGAACTGAAAACCTCTACGTCCAGGAGATAGATACAAAGGATACGATTGAAAAGTCGAAAAAGGACATCCGGGAAAAAATAGGCTGGTTTCTCAAATTTGCCGACATCCCCGCAAAGGCAGAGGACTTCATCGAGTCTGCCACCATGAATCCAGCCTTCGAAGAATCAGCCATGTTCGAGAATATGACTAATATCATAGTTGACGACGCCTTCGAGTTTTATGTCTTCGATACCGCGCCCACAGCCAATGCAAGAAGGCTACTGGGTATGTCCAAGGTCTACACCCTATGGGTGGACAAAATGATGAAGAGCCGGGAAGAGGCCAAAAGCATGAGATTGAGCCTCTCCTTTCGGAAAAAGAAGGTCGAGGAGGAAGAGGACCCTCTTCTTGACTATCTTGTCACTTTCCGCGACCGAATTGATCACATGAGAAACCTTCTGACCGATGAGCAGAAGAGCGCCTTCTTTTTCGTCACCCTCCTTGAATCCCTTCCCATTGCCGTGATTCGACGTTTCATAGGCTGGTTCGAGGATTTCGGAATACCCATCGGCGGCGTGATCGTCAATCAGGCCATTGACAAGTCTGAGGTGGGAGATGATGCAGCAGAATTTATTCTAAACCGCATCAAGATGCAAGACCGATACCGGGAGGAAGTCGATGAGTCCTTTGAAAATGTGCGCGCCGAAATTCCCCTCTTTGAAAAAGAGGTGAGGGGCGCAGATATGGTCGCTAAGCTCAGCGAAGCCCTTTTCCCAAACACGTAAAACCCACATCAAATGGACTTACTTTCCGTCCTGGATGCACTGGTCAATCAGGGCCTCTAATTCCTTCGGATCCCATCCCACGTAAGTGTTCTGCTTATCCACGATAAAGGCTGGAAACCTAAATACCCTATGTCTTAATTGTTTCCAGAACCCGATGGGAGACTGTGCATCAATCACACGGATCTTGATCCGATGTCTGTATAGAGAAGCAATCTCCTTGATCCACTCTGCCAGGTAGCTCGTGGCCTGCTTCCAGTCTTCTGGATACTCTTCAGTAATGGCATTTCGATATTCGCTTTTTATACCCACGGACCCGAGGATGGAACTGCATCCGCGACAACTCATCTCAACACCAGATATCGTGGGGGTGACCACTTCAAGAAGTATGGGGTTCATCAATAGCTTCTCCTATGCAGAATCTTTAAATTAGGCATATATTGGTGCCCCTATAATATAACGTCTATCCCCTCTTTTTCAAGTCAGCCCCCAGGAAATCATTCGACAGAAGCGTGCCGCCATTTTGCAGAAGAGGGCGCAGTAGAACTCGCCGAGTTTATACTTGGGACATCTGAATCTTGACTAGACAACCTCCTCCCCCTTGACGGGGGAGGATTGAGGTGGGGGTGAAAGGCCCAGAGGTTTCACCCTTCCCCTTATCCTCTCCCATCAAGGGAGGGGAATTATAAGGATACCATTCGTCCTCGCCTTAAAAGGCGAGCTGTTCTCGCGTGTACTCCTAAAAAAGTGATTGCGAGGAGCCCGCCAAGGACCTAAATATTCCGGTACCGCCGAAACTCCCCCACTTCCTTCTTGAGCCAGTCAGGCCAAAACGCCTCGGCTATGGGGTAACTGGCATCTAAAGCCTGGAAAGAGCCATCACCAGCCACTTTCTTAATCTTTTCCTGCAAGTTGTATTTCACTTCATCAACCCCGATGAGTTTTGCTACGGCCTTGTTGATTTCATCCTGTGATTTATCATAGGGGTTATCGTTCTCAAAGGCCCTTTGAGCAGCCATTTCCTGCAAACACGCAATGCCACGATGCCATTCCTTGAACGAAGGGAAAAACATGGGACCGTAAGAGACCCAGAACTCCAGATATTTTGCTCCCGCATTGTACACGACCCAGATAGAACCGCCTTCACTCACACTCCCTCTTACGATGCTATCATCTCCCATGGCAACGGACTTCTCCTTGAGCAGGGAATCAATGCCACCAAACTTCAGCCCCACCTCTTTAGATCTGGTCCGGCGTTCACCTTCTTGAAAGGTCCTGACCGCCTGCGGAAGCTTTATGAGGGCGGGGAACAGGTTCTTTTCCAGACCTTCTGCAATCCCTATGGTCACTCCCCATCCTGATTCAGGGTTGGGAATAACGATGTCAGCCCTTGAATTCCCGTAGTAATCAACCAGTTCCAAACCCAGTTCCCTTCTTAACTGGAAAATTTCCTTACCTCTAAATACGGAAGCCACATTCCCAAAATAGACACCCTGGAAGATATCTGGCATCATTGTTTCATCTCTCAATCTTTTCGTTTCAATGCCCGTTGGTGAGCATATGGTCATCTCTGCACCGTCATATTCTTTCGCACTGGCACCAGCCAGTCTCCTGTGGGAACAGGATTCAGAACTCACCACAAAGGTCCCATCAATATGGGCATAGCAAAAGGGCTCAAATGCCCGATCATCGTTCAAGGCGATCATATAGATCTCTTTACCGTCATGAACTAGCGCCGTTAAAGCAAAAGTGGCCCGGCCGTGCAATGTGTCTACCAGTTTCTTACCCGCCTCAAAGCTAATCCCTTCCTGCGTAATATACTTGTGTAGCAAGGCACCTATGACTTCTGTCTTATTATCTGTTTCCAGGCTGTAATCTGGTTCAAGTTCTGCTCTTAAGTCATCATCTTTGATGAGATATCCATCCAAGGTCAGGACAACTCTGTATTTGGAATGAGATGTGGGATAGACCTCGATGGGCTCGGTGTTGATTTTTTCAGCTATCTTTCTTTTGGTGTAGCCTATGTTTCCAATAGCGGCCACGGGGTTCAAATCCTGAAAAGTTCCCATGATATGGTGATCGATGACTTCAGCGATCCTGCCTAAACCCTTGTGAACATAGATCCCTTTTGCGGTCGCTATGGCTAATCCAGTACTCGCCTTGCCTCGGTGTTGACAAGCACCCGTTGCCAAGAAGGTCTTACTGACTAATTCGTTATCGCCTTGGCCATAAAGTCCAACAATGCCGTCCATTTCTCACCCCTCGCTAAATGTTTTTGGGAAAGAATCTTTCCCCTATCCGCTCATAGCACTATGATCCGCATTTTCGACACTAGTGTGATGACCCACATAGAATATTAATTAGTTATTAGAACTCACCCCCTCCCCGCCCGCCTCGCCTGAGCGGCTCGCGATGGCGGGCAGGCCTAACCCTCCCCCTCGTGGGGGAGGGCGGGGTGAGGGTGGTATGCCGGATTCCCACTAGGTGCTTCTAGATGCTGGATGCTAGATACTAAATCCCGGATAACATTTCAAGCAAGATTTACGGTCTGTGCGGTCTTGGTTTTCAGATTTGTTGTCTGGAAATGTGACGACAGCGAGGTGAGCGGGAATTGCTTAGGGGATTCAATATGCTAATGCAAGGTGGCTGTTCTCATCAGGACTTCCACCAACCTTTCCAAGTGGTTCAGTGTGTTACATTTCCGAACGAGATCACAGTGGGGCAAGTACCTTTTCATCTCTGAGTCACCGGTACCCCAGAAGGGCTCACTTTCTGGATTGAGCCAGATGAGTCTTCTGCTCCGCTCCTTAATTTCCCTGAGAATCTCCGTCCGTGGATCCCCGTAATTGTTTCGAGCGTCCCCCAGAATAAGCACCGTTGTTTTGTCTGTGACCGTGTCAAGCCAACTTTCTTTGAAATCGAGAAGGGCTCCCCCGTAATCTGTTCGTCCCATGATGATCTGGAGTCCCGTGCCCGTATCTATCTTTGCAACCGCTTCCTCAACAGAGTATTCATCGAACACACGGGTGACTTCTATGAGATTGGAGCAGAAGATAAATGTCCTGATCCTTTCTGTGATCTCATTCAGGCTGTAAAGAAAGAGCAAAAGAAACCGTGAGACCGCCTTCACAGAGCGACTTACATCGCATATGGCAACCACATCAGGACGATCGATCTTCCTCTTCTTCCACTTGGGTTCAAAGAGAAGCCCTCCATAGTTGATGTTTTTTCTCAAGGTGTTCTTGAAATCAAGCAGGCCCCTGTTGGCCCTTTTCCGCCGCCTGGAATAGAGTGTGTTCAGCCGTTT
>JASFIT010000160.1:0-9482 GCA_050122535.1 Desulfobacteraceae bacterium
ATAATGGTCTTTGACCTCGTTCAGCAACTCCTTCCTTTTCCTCAGTCTCTTATCCACCACCCATATTTTGCTCTCATGTCCCTTAAAGCCCTGTTTCAGCTTCTGCACCTTGCCTTTCAACAGGACCCCTTCCTCCTTCAGGCTGGAGAGGCGCTGACCCATATCCTCTTTCTCTTTCCCGAGGCGACTCTCCAGTTCCAACTGCATCTTTTTCTCGCTGGCCAGAGACTCCAGTGCGGACTCCTTCTTGTTGACCTCTTCTTTCAAAATCAGGTAGGCCTCCCTGAGCCGTGAAATCTCTTTCTCCTTCTCTTCCATCTCCAACTGCATGTTGGCTGTTTTGGCCTGAGCAGAAGAGAATTTTGTGGACAGGGCTACCTCCTCCTGCACGAGATCTTCTGTAGATTTCACTCTGTGGCCCGATTCTTCTTTCAATTCCTCATAAGAATGGGCGTTCAGCACCAACTCCAGCCTCTGTATCTCCTGGCTGATGTTTTTGAAACGCCGTGCTTTTGATGCCTGGTACTTGAGAGATCTCATCTGCCTTTGTATCTCGCCAAGGATGTCTTCAACGCGCTGGAGATTGCCCTTTGTGAGTTCTATCTTTCGCTTCGACTCCTCCACCTTTCTTCTGTATTTGGTAATCCCGGCCGCCTCCTCCAACATGACCCTTGTCTCTTCCGGTTTCTGTTCAATGATAGAACTGATTCTCCCCTGGCCGATGACGGAATAGGTCTTATTTCCCAGACCCGTATCCATGAAGATTTCCTGGATATCTTTGAGTCTGCAGGGGACGTTGTTAAGGAGGTATTCGCTTTCCCCGGATCGATAGAGTCGTCTCGTAACGGATACCTCGCTCTGATGGGCATATTCTGTTGGAAATGTGCCATCCCCATTTTCAAAGATAAGGGAAACCTCTGCCATGCCCAAAGGTTTATAGTCCCCGGAACCATTGCAAATGATATCCTCCATGTTCCGGCCCCTTAGCTGTTTGGCACTCTGCTCGCCCATGGCCCACCTGACAGCGTCCACGATATTGCTCTTGCCACATCCGTTCGGCCCCACGATCGCACTTATGCCCACAGGAAAAGAGATCTCGATCTTGTCCATGAACGACTTGAATCCCACAATGTTTATCTGCTTAATCTTCATGCGAACCTCCGGTATCCGGTGGCCTATTCACCCGCCTAGGGGCTTTCGCGGGTTAACCCTCCAACGAACTGCGGCGGGTAAAACTTGTCCCCGACCCTGTTCAGGGATCCCACCCTACAGTTAGGGTGGGCCTGCCCTGGCCTCCGGCTCGTTGAGCCTACGGCTTGGAGAGCGCGACGTGCCAGAAGCATAAGAAAAAGGAGAAGATTTCCCTAGAAATAAATAATAAAAACGCAATTAACAAAGCCTGGTCTGGATCAGGGCTTTTACACTTCACCGAGAATTTTTAACAAATTTATAGAATTTTGTAAAGATTAAATACAACATAATGTATAATCTGGCATCATAGTTACCAATATATGGTATAATTTTCAACCATACTGAAAAAAAATTATTGACAATATTTAGGCTATTTATTTAAAATAAATTATATTATTAGTTAAATTAGGGAAAAGTTTGAAACTTTATAGTCAAACTATTAAGAATATTTCCTTTCTGCTTTTATCTCTCCTTGTCTTCATTCCGCCCTTCAACATTTCTCTGGCACAGGAAAAAGGAGAAGAGGAAACCTACTCCATCTCTCTAGTACAGACAGCAGAGGTGGGTAAAGAGATAATCGAGGTAGAGGACAAAAAAGTCCTTACAGAAACCTACAAAGTAGAAAAGGGTGATTGGATATGGCAGCTTTTCAGGGAGAGGGGCCTGCTCCAAAAACACAACCTGAGCGAACTTCTCTCCATGCTGAAAACCCTGAACAAGGAATTGGCGGACCTCGATGTGATCCATCCGAATCAAGAAATCGTTATTCCTCTGGTCATCAGTCCCGTCGGAGCGAGTCCTAAGCTTGCCAAAAAAGCTACTGCAATGCCCATCTCTCCTGAAATGCTCAAGGATACCAAGCTTGAGAATTACACCATCAGACGAGGGGATACGCTGGTAAAGGTCATAAGAAGCCGTTACCAGATCTCTGATGAAGAACTATATCGCGAGTACCTGGAGTTGGTCAGGGGGCTAAATCCTTCCATCGAGGATTTGGACGCCGTCTCTCCTGGTCAGGTGGTCCGGCTACCGATCTGGACCCCCCAGCTGGTCAGAGCCCCTATTGCGCCCAAAGCCTCCCTCAAACCTGAGGGTATAGCACAGAAAGCACGTCGGACAGCGCTAGCCTATCAGTTGGGGCAAATCTTCACCCACATGGGGGAGGAATGGCTGCACACGGGGCATCATTTCATCCCCTTAAAATCTGGTGGTCACATAGACCTGAAGGCGGATTCCTTTCCCATCATCAATCTGTTCAACGGCTACAAGGTCATCGTGGACATGCACGGTGCGATGCCCGAAAAAATGAGCACGGTCATTGCGTCAAGCTGGCAGAACTACGCTATCGTACATTTGGATAAGGATGACAATCTGCGGACAGCCGTTGATAAAATACTGCCCGCATGCCATTATTCAAAAATTTACAAGCTGGGAGAACCCATCGATCTGCGAGGAGACATTCCTTTCCGAATTGCTGGCGACTGGATTATCAAGCCGACTACGGAGCCGAGCGGTGAAAATGAAAAAATGATAATGATTACCCTGGTGGATGAGCAAACCTCCAGAACGCCCCGGGCCATTCAGGACTTTCTGCGTACCCAGGGTATCAAGGCTATCGATTATCCACCTGCAGAGGATGCCGTTGAACCATCCGTTGACAAGTTGGAGGTCTTGCAGGCGGGAAATGATATCTCATCCCTCATTGAGACCATACTCAATTTGACCGGGCAACCCTTTTCGCGAGGGGTAGAGATTCCTATTTACAAGAGCGGAAAGGCCAATTTCAATCTGGTCATGAAGGCCGACTTCCTCCTGAAGGTCAAGGGGAGCAACTGCATTATCGATCTGAAAGGACTGGAACCTGATATCGCCACCCTGCTTGAGGAGCATCAATTCAAGGTCCTTCTCCTTGCGGGCGATAAAGATCCTTCATCTATCGTATCCAAGACCCTTGATCTTTTGGGTGTGCAATTCGATTCCAAACCCCATGATTTCATGGCGGCCAAGAGGGATCAGCAAAAGAACGTCAGGCTCACTATTCCCGGCATCGTCTTTCAGGCCGACAGTGGTAAAAACATCTTCGCCACCCCCCTCGAAATCCCTGATGACATAGCCCTGTTTCTCTCCCAGAGGGGATACGACATCTTGAACCTGACCCTTTCCTGACGTCTGTCCAACGCCAGCCCTTCTTACCCTGCGATTTTGACCTGTCCACCCATGAACTTTATAGTGAAGACATGAAAATACTTCGGCTATATATCTTTCTATTACTGATAAGTCTTGCTGCGACCCCCGCAACGGTCAGAGCCAAAGCTGCATCTAACAACTCCCCTTCCTTGTTGGATATGCCCGAAAAGGGCCTATACTATGGTTTCGTCATGAATAATTCCTCCAATTTCGTGGAGGTCTCCATATGGTCCGTCAAAAAAAAGAAAAGGATGTACCGCAATATCGTTTTGCCCCCTGCCGCCTCGCAAAATGAGGAGAGTAATCAGGCCTTGGATTATTGGAATAAGCGCAATGGCGCCTTCCGTCCGCCCAACGTATTCTCTCTCTGGCTTAAGCTCGGGACCTATAAGATCTCCATCAGGCAGAGGAACGACATAATTGACGACGGTGAGGCAGGCACCTGGAAGACCTTTATCGTGGTATTGGACAAAGAATATGTTGAAAACGCCAAGGGCCCTTTCACCTTTGAGATTGAAGATGAGTGATTCAAAACATGCTCCTCCTGCCTCTACCCTTCCCCGTTCCAAGTGCCCGTCCACTTACAACCCCTCCAACTTTTATATTGCTAACACGTAACTGATTTACTACACGGGTTATTCATGATGCCTCGAATCGCTCTCCTCTCCACACCATGGCCCCTATTCAATCGCCCTTCCATTCAATTGGGAGGGCTCAAGGCATTTGTGCGCCAGAGTCTTCCCCATGTGAAGGTGGAAACACACCACATATATCTGAGTGTTGCTCAGCAGTTGGGCTATGATCTCTATGGCCAGATTTCAGATAGGACCTGGCTCTCAGAAGCCCCTTATGCGGCCCTCCTCTATCCGGAACGACGGGAAACCATTGCCCGCTTTTGGCGCAGACACGCATCTGGTCGTTCCCTCAACCAGAAGTGGAATTTCAATGAAATCCTGGACAGACTGGAAGAGTCGTCCCACGGGATACTGAGCCCCATTAATTGGCAGAACTATGATCTGGTGGGCCTTTCCATCTGTTTTGGCCAGCTGACAAGCGCCCTCTACTTTATCCATCAAATGAAACAGCTGGCGCCTGATCTCAAGGTGGTTGTCGGCGGGTCGGCCTGTGCAGGGGATTTGGGTCTTAGCCTGCTAGATGTCTTTTCGGAAATAGATTTTGTGATCAGTGGCGAGGGGGAGTTGCCCCTAGTCCATCTCATAAAACAGCTCTCCCATTCAGGTGGGAAGAAAATAGCGGATCCCTTGCCCGGCCTTTTTGCCCGGAATGATAGCCCCGGGTCTGACACCCAAAAGTTTAGTCAGCTACCGGAGTTGGACCGGCTGCCCATGCCCGATTATGAGGACTACTTTTCCCTGACCAATTCGTTGGAACCTGAAAAGGTCTTTATCCCCAAGCTTTCCATGGAGATATCTAGAGGGTGCTGGTGGGGTAAGAATCTTGGGGGTAAAACCCACAGGGGTTGTACCTTCTGTAATCTGAACCTTCAATGGCAGGGCTATCGTGCCAAATCTCACGAGAAAGTCGTTTCAGAATTGGACACGCTCACGGATAGGTATCAGACCCTTTCTGTCTCCTTTATGGACAACCTCTTGCCACCCAAGGATCTGGAAGGCTTGTTTGATAAGGTTGCACAGCTAAAGAAAGATCTTCGCCTGTTTGCCGAGATCAGGGCTACCACAACTATCAATGAACTTTCCGCCATGGCCGATGCGGGTATGCGCGAAGTTCAGGTGGGTATTGAGGCTTTGAGCACGCGTCTTTTAAAGAAAATCCGCAAAGGAACTTCAGCCATCCAGAACCTGGAGATCATGAAAAATTGTGAGTCTTCGGGGCTCCCCGATTTGAACAGCAACATCATCCTTGAATTCCCAGGGAGCGACCAGATGGACGTGGAAGAAACCCTTGCCAATCTCGATTTCGCCCTCCCTTTCAGGCCCTTGAAAGGGATACCCTTTTGGTTAGGTTACGGGAGTCCCGTATGGCAGAATCCAAAATTCTACGGATTGAAACGGGTCCACAACCACCCGCTCTACGCAAAGCTTTTTCCCCCTGAGATATTCCGGGGATTGAAACTCATTATCCAGGGCTACCATGGTGGCCTGAGGCATCAGCAACGCCTTTGGCATCCCGTAAAGAAAAGACTGGAAGATTGGAAGACCGCCTATTCTCAACTCCATCAGCACCCGGGGAGCGAGCCTATCCTCTCTTACCAGGATGGGGGAAACTTCCTCATCATTCGTCAGCAACGCCATGGAGCCGATGACATGACCCATCGCCTCAAAGACACCTCCCGAAAGATCTATCTCTTTTGTGAGAAGAACCGGTCCATGTCCCGGATCCTGGAGAACTTTCCAGGTTTTGGGGAGGAGAAGGTGCGGCCCTTCCTAAACATGATGGTTGACAAAAGGCTCATGTTCCGAGAAGGGGAGCGTTACCTGAGCCTGGCCTTGCCCATCAGGGGATGGCATTTGAGATAGGTGGGACAGATTTGCAAAAATTCTGCACAGTGATTATCTTAGTTGTCAAATCCACTCATAGCAAAGCTTCACCTGGAGGTGCATAATGGGAGAGAAGAAACCATCACCAGAGAGACCGGATCCTGATAAACTGGCCGCATTAAAGAGCCTTCCTATGGAGATCGTGGATTCCTTTACAAAAGCAGAATTGCATGCTTTCCTCTATGAGGACGTATGGCCCGACTCTCTTCAAGAAAAGCTAAAAAATTACATTGTAGAAGAATAGGACCGGCACTCGGCCTTTTTTGCATTCTGTTTCTTCCCTCCTGTGCCTCTCTCTATTTTCGTCCCGTTACCCCTCCAGCAGAACCGTCCCGCATTAATGCGCTTGGAGCGCTTCCCTTTCGTGAGATCTGGTCCGGGTTTGTCTTTAAGGGCGAGAAAGTGGGATTCACCCATATGCGAATAGAACCCATTGAAGGGGAAAGCCTTTTTCGCGTAACATCTGAAGCCCATATGCGTCTCCGCTTCTTGGGTGTACAAAAAAAGATCAGCATGAAAAGCAGCGACATGGTTCGGCCAGATCTCACCCTGGTCTCCTTCCGATACCAACGAAGCACGGACGAGAAAACGATTGTTCTTGACGGGAAATTTGTTGATGACCATATCAAGATCATTCAGCAGAGCGGCAATCAGATCAAGACCTTTAAAGATAAGGCGGAGGGCCCCATCTATCCCGCAGCGCTCATCAACCTTTACCCCGTGCTCCATGGTCTGAACATCGGAGCCAAATATGTGTACCGAGTGTTTGATCCCCAGGCCCAAGCCGTGGTGGAGGTCTCCCAGTCTGTGGAGTCTTTTGAGGAGAGCAAAAAACTTCTACTAGAACCTTCCTTCAAAGTGAACACGCGCATGCATGACCACCAGGTTTCCACCTGGATTAACCGCCGAGGCGAAGCCATCTTCGAAATGGCCCTGGGCGGCACGTTGATCACCTACAAGGAGACAGAGGAATCAGCAAAGCGTTATCTTACCCAGGCGAGCCTGAACAAGAAGGACTTTGTCCTCGATTTCGGTCTCATCCGCACTGAAAACCCCATCCCCTGTCCAAGAGATGCCACCTATTTGGAGATAGCCCTGGAGGGAATACCTGAAGACTTGCCTCTGCTTCAAGGACCCGGACAGCAGGTCAAGGAAAAGGAGATTGACGGAGGAACTGTGGCGGTTTACCGGCTGCGATCTGATCTTAAAGGATATGAGACAGCAGGCCTTAAACCTCTCGACAAAGGGGACCGCGTCAGATACCTGGGCTCATCTTACCACATTGAGACGAATCACCCGGAGATCCAAAAGACGGCAGATGAGGTGGTTGCAGGAGCCAACACACCTCAGGAGAGGGTGCAGGCCCTCGTGACCTGGGTTTCCCATGAGGTAAAGGACGACGTGGAGGAGAGCGTCTCTGCCCTGGAGGTGCTTCACCATAGAAAAGGGGAGTGCCAGGCCCACACCTTACTTTATACGGCCCTTGCCAGGGCCAATGGCATTCCCACACGCATTGCGGGGGGTCTGGTATACGCAGAAGGCATGGGCTTTCTTTATCATGCTTGGGCAGAAAGCTACGTGGATGGCTGGGTAGCCGTTGATCCCACCTTCAATCAGGTGGGTGTGGATGCAACCCACATCAAGCTCGTTGAAGGCGCCTCCTGGATCTCCCTATTTCAAATTGGACATGTGGTTGGGCAGTTGAAAGCAGATGTTATCGACTTCCGGGTATCTTGCCAGCCTTCGGATTCGGGGCGCCAGTAGAAAGCACTATCGATTAGTTCACCCATGTCACGACCTCTTCAAGTTCCGCTCTCTTCCTCTCGAAATGGTTGACGGGTGAATCCAGATCAGGATATCCAAGCGCGGTGCCGATCACGATGTTTTTTCTCTCTGGAATCGGCAGCATTTCCCTCAGCAGTTCCGGATATCTTGAAGAGTTTGCCAACATGCAGGTGCCAAGTCCCCTTTCATAGGCCAGAAGACAGATTGTCTGCGTGATGAGCCCCACATCAAGCATGGCATATTCAATGGACAGCCTTTTATCAATGCATATAAGAATGAGGCATGGCGCATCAAAAAGGTGGAACATATCAGCGTAGTACCCTTTGCGGGCCTCCAAATCCTCCCGGCCAATGGATAGGGCCTCTAGGATGCTCTTCCCTACGCCCGCATATCTTTCTTTGTGGGTATCAGGCCACGAACCTGGCATGGGGACATCTGGTGATTGGGCTTCACCTTTAAGAAATTTGGTGCGGTTGGCTTTCTTAAATCCCTCCACCGTATCCCCTGTGACCACATAAAACTCCCATGGCTGGGTATTCCCCCATGAAGGGGCCCATAGGGCGTCTTCCAGGATTTCACGGATAAGCTCTTGTGGCACCTCCTTTTGTATGAACTTTCGAATACTTCTTCTTCCCCTTACCGCCCTCCTCAAATCCATAATTATACCCTCCCAAAGATTCTCCAATCACCTTCCCTTAACCAACTCGCCTGCCCACTACCCACCCGCTCGTATTCCTAGCCGCCTCGCTCTGTCCCCCCCGCCTCGCCTGCGCGAGGGCAATGGCGGGCGAGCGAGCTTACAACAGCAGATGGGTAGTCCTGGCAAGCAGGAAACGGGCGTGCAGCATCGTGGGTAAGGGTCATGGTTGACACCCAATTGCCTTTTTCCTATTATTTCTTGCCTGAAAAGTGAAGCTCCCCGCGGCAAGGCGCGGGGCAACCTGCTCCGCCAAAGTTGCCACTTCGGCTACGAAGGTCAAGTCCGAGCGCCTGTCCTCCGCATTAGCCAGTCGGAGCGAAGCGGAGATCCCGTCTGCGGGGCTAAAGAGCATGGAAAGGCAAGTGAAGTTCCTATTATCAAAAAAGGAGGTGATAAATCTAGAGGTTTGAAGCAAAAATTGTGTTGGGCTTTAAGGCAAAAAAGAGCATAAGGAGGGGGATATGAAAAAGGTAATTACAATTATTGCCGCTATTGTTGTCGTGCAATTCGTATTGGTTGTTAGGCCTGCGAAAAGTGAGGACACAAGTCTTTGGGACCTTTACGGCAGGGTCTTTGAAAAGGCAAAGTACGTGGACCTGACTCATGCATTCGGCCCCACAATAGCTGTGTGGCCCGGTTTTGGAAACGCAAAATTCAAACCTGCGGTGGCTGGCCGAGAATACACAGGATATTGTAAAAAAGGGGAGCCGTTTGATTATGATAAACATGGATTCATCGCAAGCGCTTATGAACTGGTAACGGATCAATACGGGACCCAGCTGGATCCACCGGCACATTTCTATAAATACGGCGCCACAATAAGTGACCTTCCTGCAACCTATTCCATTAGACCGCTCGTTATCATCGATATTCACGAAAAAGTGAAAAAGGATCCCGGATATCACGCAACACTGGAAGATATAAAGGCATGGGAAGCTAGGCATGGTAGGATTCCAGAAGGGTCCGTAGTGGCGATACGTTCGGATTGGTATAAGAAGTGGCATGAAACAGCTCGATTTGCACAAAAACCCTTCCCGGGAACAAAGCTTGATGCGCTCAAGTTTCTCCACTTTGAAAGGAAAATACTTTTCCATGGTCAT
>JASFIT010000161.1:0-9457 GCA_050122535.1 Desulfobacteraceae bacterium
GACAGAAGACAGTAGACAGAAGACAGAAGACAGAAGAGGGTAGAGATTAGAGGATTAGAGCGTTGGAATACAGGCGGAATTGGGAATCGGGAATTCGGAATGCCGATTAATAAAATAACCTCTTTAAGATTTCCGCATTCGGAACTCCCAAATCCCAATTCCCATTTCCCACTTCCGAAATCCGACTTCCGACTTTCAATTTTACTCCAGCACTCCATTACTCCATGATACTTAACTGTTTAGCGCCTCTAGCATCGCTTCATGAATGTGGGGATTGGCTGCCACAATGCTCTTTGAATGCGGTTTAAAAGGATCACCCTCGTAGGTAGTTACTTTGCCGCCAGCCTCTGAAACGATGATGGCGCCCGCTGCTGTGTCCCAAGGTTTGAGCCTTTCTTCCCAGAACCCATCAAACATGCCTGCAGCAACATAGCAAAGATCAATGACCGCAGATCCTGGTCTACGAACACCCTGAGCGCGGACGAGCATTTTTTGGAATAGCTCCATCACCCTCTTCGGGTTCTCATGCACATCATAGGGGAATCCTGTGACCAGAAGGGAGTCTTGGAGGGTCTTGGTATGGGAAACGCTGATAGGTTTTTTATTTAGAAATGCTCCCATCCCCTTTACCGCCTCAAATTGTTCATTGGTGTAAGGACTATTCGCCACACCAAGGACGAGCTCTCTTTCGACCTCAAGGGCTATGGATATGGCAAACACAGGAAAGCGATGGGTAAAGTTGGTGGTTCCGTCTAAAGGGTCCACTATCCACATCCTGTTGGAAAGGTGATTGAACTCTCCAGCTTCTTCAGTTAGGATCCTGTCCTGAGGGAAATGCTGGGTGATGATATCAAGGATGATCTTCTCAGATTGAAGATCCGCTTCCGTCACCAGATCTATCTCCCCCTTCTTTTTTATTTGGCGTATCTGACCGAAGAGGCTGTTCAGAATTATTCCTGCCTCTCTAGCAGCTTGGCGCGCAACTTGGATTTCTTTTTCCCACATAGTGCAAACTTCTCTTAGTGTTTTAAGAACCCAACAGACACAGACAGACGGGATTATTAATCACGAAAACACGAAAAAAAGAAAACACGAAAAAGAAGGATTCACCGCCCGCTTCCCTTCGATACGGCTCAGGCTCGCTAGAGGCGCGGAGAGCGCAGAGAAAACCCTGATAATTATTAGCCACAGACCCACACAGACTTACACAGACAGGAAGGATCGCTTGGAGCCATATGGAGACCCAGATGATAAAAAATAAGCTCGCTTGTTTTTTATCCACTGGGCTCTCCATATTTCCCAATGTCGCAGCATTGGGAACCCCGCATTGCGGGGGCTCAAGCGATCCCTGCATCCCATCTGCGCAAATCTGCGTCCAAAAGTCTTAGAGTACCGAGCAGGCAATTTTTCGCCTGCACCGTGAAATGCGCCTTGGGCGCCTATTTCACTGGGGTGGTTTCCTCCTTTCCCCTTTTCGTGATGAATTCCTAGTTCCTGAAAGTCTGATTTTGAAGTGATCCCAAATCCCTGCCCGCCATCGTCTCGGTGAAGAAGGGACTCAGGCGAGGCAGGCGGGCAAAATCCAAAATCTAAAATCCTAAATCCCCCAATTCCCTAATCCCTTAATTCCTGAATCCCTAAATTCCAGCTTCAAGTAACATACCTAAAACCGCTTGACAATGCTATCTATCGCTGCTATTTATTTACGTTTTAATTTCATTCTCTCCTTGTTTCGCTTGGCCACCAAAGCTTGATTTGGCTAAAAAGCGGGACCGAAACTGTTTCCGAACAGGGAGAAGACCGTGAGGAGAATAGACTATGAGACACTATGAAACGCTTTATATCGTCAACCCAGAGTTGGACGATGAGAATTACAAGGCTGTCGTCGACAAATTCAAGGACCTGATTGAAAAGGAAAAAGGTGTTATTGTCAAGCTTGAGGAGTGGGGCAAACAAAGACTCGCCTATCTGGTAAAGAAGTTTAATCAAGGGTCCTATGTCCTCATGGACTACTGCGGCGGATCTGGGATTACGGCTGAACTTGAGCGGGACCTCAAGCTAGATGATAGGGTCCTGAAGTACCAGACCGTGAAACTGGCGGACGATGTGGAACCTCAGGCATTGATACAAAAAGAAGAGGAGGCAAAGGGAGAAACTGCCCCAAGCGAAGATCAGGCCCAAGAGGAAGAGGAGACAGCCAAAGAGGAAAAATCAGAATCGGATACATCGGATAAAGGGGTGAACAATGGCGTATAATAGAGGTAGGATGACATATCACAGAAGGAAGATATGCCGGTTTTGCGCCGATAGTAGCATTGTCATTGACTACAAGGATTCCAGAATGCTGAGGTACTTTACCACTGAACGGGGCAAGATCATTCCCCGGAGGATTTCGGGCAACTGTGCCAGGCACCAGAGGATACTGACAGTAGCCATAAAAAGGGCGAGGAATATCGCTCTCCTACCGTTTACTACATCCACAATCAGATAATGTGGGAACCAGGCTAGAGATGCCATGAGGTTGGGCCTTTGAGCGTAGTGGACTTCCCTGGTCAAAAGAGCATATGAAAATTACAGATGTAATGGGCTGTACCAGCCCGGTCATCCTTCTTCTCTTTGCCTCTGCTTGGATCCCCTTTATAGGGCCCTTTTTTATTTTTCTAATCCCCCTGCCATTTCTCTACTACGCAACGAAGTTAGGCCTCCGTGAAGGAGTGAAAGTCGCTGGTCTCACTCTACTTATTGTGGGGCTGATAGCCAAGCTGGCAGGATATCCACAAACCATGATTTTCTGCTTTGAGTTTGGACTGGTCGGGCTAATCCTCTCAGAGATTTATAGAAGGAAGTACACGCTTGGCTTCACCATGTTCTGGGGAACCTGCGCTACGCTCATCATTGGGGCCATTTTTTTGACTATTATCGCTCTTTCTCAGAACATGGGACCCATGGAGATGATCCTGGGGTATTTCCAGGAGAACTTGGGGGCAACGATCCGTTCCTATGAAGAGTCGGGGCTTGAGCCGGAAAAGGTCGCCCAACTCCAGGAATATGGCAAGATTTTGACGGATATACTGGCAATGATATACCCAGCACTCTCCATTGTAGGTAGCGGTCTTGTGGTATATATTGCCGTAGTCCTTAGCAAGGCCGTATTTCGGCTGGGGAACATTAAATATCCTGACTTCGCCCCCATGGATCAATGGCAATCCCATGACTTTATGGTTTGGGGTGTTATAGCGGCAGGTTTTGCTTTATTTTTGTCCATAGGTGGTATAAGATTCGTGGCCATAAATGGCCTCATCGTCATGGCGGTTATATACCTTTTTCATGGTCTCGCCATCGTGCTGTTTTTCTTTAACAAATACACTGTGCCCCATTGGGTTCGATTTGGGGTATATCTGCTCATTCTCTTCCAACAGATTTTTTGGATTGTACTGGCTCTGGCAGGGCTGTTTGACCAATGGATAGATTTCAGAAGAATTCATAAAAGGGCCAGGGCCTGATGGGTTCTTGGAACGATGGAATGTTGGCCCGCCCTCCAGCCGAGCAGGCGAGGCGGACGGGCGAGGCAGGCGGGGCGGAGCGAACAGACTCATTTTAGGAGGACGCAATTGTGAAAATAATTCTGACGCAGGAAATGCATGATTTAGGGCTTGAAGGTGATGTTGTGGAGGTGGCAAATGGTTATGCCCGCAATTATCTCATCCCTAAAGGGATCGCCCTGAAAGCCAATGAGCAAAATATCAAGCTCATGGAGACAAAGCGGAAAAAGATCGAGGTAAAAAGGTTTGAGGCCAAAGAAGAAGCTGAAAAGATCAAGGAAAGGATGGCCGAGGTCGAGATCACCATTTCCCAAAAGGTGGGGGAAGAGGACAAGTTATATGGCTCGGTGACAAGCATGGACATTGCCAGCCAACTTGAGAAGCAGGGAATCACCATTGATCGTCGAAAGATCGTCTTAGACAAACCCATTAAAACGCTGGGCGAGTATGAGATACCCGTAAAACTCTATCCTGAGGTTACAGGCTCTATCAGGGTTGTTGTTATTCCTGAAGAACAGACCTAATACTGGATTCTGGATACTAGATACTGGATAAAAGAAGTCATTTCCAACTTTAGGCACTTTAGCTTGCCCGCCATAGCCATTTCGGAGCAGCTATTTTTGGTCATTCATCTCGCACTGCTTGGCCATGCTCTAGGATTCTACACAAATAGGCGACGGCGGGACACTTTAGTTCACTTTGAGCCCGCCGTTAGCAGCGCTAAAGGCTTTGGCGTGCGTCGGGCGAAGGCCGATCCCGGAATGAAAGGGGGTTGAGTAACAAATGCTTCAAACAAAAGAGAAAACGACTCCCGCGCCAGTAAAAGTTCCCCCGCATAACATGGACGCTGAACAGGCCATACTGGCCGGTATCCTGATTAACAACGATGCCATGAACCAGGTCATGGACGTCTTGTCACCCGACGATTTCTATCGTGAAGCCCATCTGCAATTGTTTGAGGGGATGGTTGATCTCTATAACAACAATGAGCCCATCGATCTGATTACCCTCTCCCAACAACTCACAGGAAAAGATCTCTTGGAAAAGGCGGGTGGTGCAGAGTACCTGGCTTCCCTTGTGGATGCCGTCTCCACCTCTGCTGGCATTCAATACCATGCGGAAATCGTGAGGGAGCTCTCCGTGAGAAGGAAGCTGATCAATCAGTGTTCTGTTATTTCCGAGAGCTGCTTTCAAGGTTGGCAGGAAACGGATGAACTCCTGGATCAGGCAGAGCAGTCTATATTTGATATCGCAGAGCAAAAGATCGGTGAAGGTTTTTTCACCCTGGAAGAGGTCATCAAGGGGAGCTTTAAGAAGCTGGAGAGCGTGGCAGAGCATGAAGGATTTGTCACAGGTGTGCCTACGGATTTCCGCGACTTAGACCGCCTGACAGCAGGATTGCAGCCCTCAGATCTTATCATTATTGCTGGCAGACCCAGCATGGGCAAAACCGCTTTGGCCCTAAACATAGGATATAATGCAGCGGCAAAAACAAAGAAAGCAATTGCCGTTTTCTCCCTGGAAATGTCCCAACTTCATCTGGGCATGAGGCTTCTCGGCTTCCACTCTGGCATAAATGCCACGAAATTAAGGACCGGCTTTTTGAAAGACACGGATTGGATGAAGTTGACCGAATCGGCTAACACCTTATCAGAGCTTCCCATATTCATTGATGATACCTCAGGGCTCAGCGTTCTTGAAATGAAAGCAAAGTGCAGGAGGTTGCTGAAAAAACGGGATTTGGGTCTCGTAATCATTGATTACTTGCAGTTAATCCAGGGAAGAAGGTCCGCAGAATCAAGACAGTTGGAAATATCTGAAATATCCAGGTCACTGAAGGCCCTTGCAAAGGACCTGAACGTTCCTGTTCTCGCTTTATCCCAATTGAACAGGAAGGTGGAAGACCGTCCCAACAAGAAACCCCAACTCTCAGACCTGAGGGAGAGTGGGGCCATAGAGCAAGATGCGGATGTGATCGCATTCATTTACAGGGATGAGTTGTACAACCCCACCACTGAAGAAAACAAGAATGTGGCGGAGATTATTCTGGCAAAACAACGAAATGGACCAACCGGCTTTTTTAAGTTACAATTTCAACAGGAATTTACCCGCTTTAGAGATTACGCGGAAGAGGATCGTTATACGTAATTAGATTTATTGACTACGTATCAGTCTAAGCTAGGTTTTGGGTGTGGTCAGGTACAATTGGCTTTGATAGAGAGAGACAGTCGGGAGTGTTGGAGTGTTGATTTCCATGCAGGATAGGAAGATACCTGGACTTTCCAGGCCGTTCATTCTATTCTGGCAAAAGAACAGCACAAGACTGCTTTTCCCTTACTCCACTACTCCAGGAGCTTTGGTTTCTCAGTTTAGGAGATCCCTATAGACAAAGTTCATGGAAAAACGGGCGGCCTTAAGGCCAACCAGCTAAAACGCCTTCAAAGAATCTACCGCCGAAGATTATCCGGTCACGAGATCATTTCCCGTGAACTGACCCGTCAGATCAGTAAACTTTCATTTGAGATACAGAGACAGGTGGCCCTGCTAATGACCCGCAGCGGTGAGGTGGTCTATGTTATTGTCGGTGATAACAGGCGGATATGGATCCCTGATCTGCAAAGGGTCAGGTTGGGGGTGGGGAGACTCAAAGGGCTCAGGTGTATCCATACCCACCTAAATGGCGCACCCCTCTCAAACGAGGATATAACAGACCTTGTCCTTTTAGGCCTCGATCTCATGGTCTGCATCCAGGTGGGCGACAATGGGATCCCTGGCGCCATTTCCTACGCACATATTTTGCCTCAAAACAGTGGGGACGAGGGGTGGAATGTAACAACAGTCCCTGATATGGGGCAATTGAACGTTGACTTTCAGGAACTGATACAATCCCTCGAGGATGAACTTACCAGAACCGAGGGAAGTCAGACACTGGAGAACAGAGAAAGGGCCGTATTGGTCGGGATGACAGCAGGCCCCACCTGGAAGGCACGGGAATCCTTGGATGAGTTGCAAGATCTTGCCATTTCCAACAATTTGGAGGTAGCGGATCTGGTGGTCCAGCATATCAAGAAGGCAAGCCCTCGTCATTTGATCGGAAAAGGAAAACTGAGCGAATTGGTTCTGAGATGCCTGCAGACCGGTTCCAGCCTTCTCATCTTTGACAAAGAGTTGACACCAGCGCAGGTAAAGAGTCTGACAGACGACACAGAATTGAAGATCATTGATCGGAGTCAGCTCATTTTGGATATATTTTCTAGAAGGGCGGTCACCAGAGAGGGGAAGATTCAGGTGGAGTTGGCGCAGTTGCGATACCTGCTGCCCAGGCTTGCAACAAAGAATACAGCCATGTCAAGGCTGACAGGCGGTATTGGTGGAAGGGGGCCAGGTGAAACCAAGTTGGAAATCAACCGACGTCGAGTCAGGGAGCGTATTGCTCGGCTAAACCGGGAGTTAAAAGCAATAAGACGGCAGCGAGAGGACCGCCGGAGGCTCCGAAATGCCCGCGGGTTGCCCGTCATTTCCATAGTGGGCTACACCAATGCAGGCAAATCCACCCTCTTGAACGCCCTGACCCACAGCCGGGTGGCCGTTGAGAATCGCCTTTTTGAGACCCTGGATCCAAGTAGTCGTCGGCTCCGGTTCCCGCGTGAACGGGAGGTTATTATTACGGATACTGTGGGATTTATCAGGGACCTGCCCAAGGATCTCATGGAGGCCTTTGCTGCAACCTTGGAAGAACTTCACGATGCAGATCTCTTGCTCCATGTGGTGGATGCGAGCAGCCCTCGGGCGGAGGAGCAGATCAAGGCTGTGGAAGATATTCTGGCAAGGTTGGACTTGAAAACGATTCCCACGCTCCTGGTCCTAAATAAAAGCGACCGCCTCACCCGTAGAGAAGCAGTCGCTTTATCCAAAAAGTGGAAGGGCATTGCGCTCTCTGCCCTTAACCCCAAAACATTCTCAGGCCTGCTTGATCAAATGGAGCGCATCATTTGGCCGCACTCTTCCAGCCCCTCGATTTCAGTTGAGTACCATCCTTCGCAATAATCAGACTCTCACAAGGCCTGAGAGAATTAATAAACCCAGTCCCCTTAACAGGATTCATCACAAAGACACCCGTTGCAAGGGCGTCCGCGTCCATGGTCGTCGGGGCAAGCACGGAGACACTGGTGCTCATCTCTGGGGAGATCCCGGTTCGGGGATCCACGATGTGATGGAACATCTTTTCTCGATCAAAATAGATCTCATAATTCCCAGATGTGGCTATGGCCCCAGTGTTCATATGGACAATATCTGGATAGTTCCTCCTCTTTGAGGGGTCCTGGATCGCCACGGTCCAGGGTTTCCTGTCCGCCCTGGCCCCCATCGTTCGGATATCTCCACCCGCATTGATCAAGTGATTCTGTATATTATGAGCAGCCAACAGTTCTGAGGCCTTATCCACGATATAGCCTTTTGCAATGCCGTCCAGGGTGATTCCCATCCCGTGCTTCTTAAAGGTGATGGACCGGCCTTTGAGTTCGATATTGTTTGAATCTACAAATTCAAGGGCCTTTCTAAGTTCCTCCTCAGTGGGGAGGGCCTTCTCATCCTCAACCGTCTTCTCTTTAAAGAGGTCAATGATGGGCTTCACCGTTATGTCAAAACTCCCCTGGCTGCGGCGATAGTAGTAAAGGGCCCTTGAAACCACCTCTGCCACTTCAGGGGGTATATCATCTAGATAACCTTGCCGGTTGAGTTCGCCAACAGCCGTACTCTCGTCATAACGATTCATCAGCGTAGACAACCTGTCCATCTCTTCAAAGGCCTGACCCATCACCTCTTCCGCCTCATCTCGAGAATCGTGTATAAGGGTCATGCTGACAAACGTGCCCATGGCCAGACGGGTCTTAGACACTTTGTGCATCTTCCTGTTGAACTTCACCGCTTCTGCTTTGATGGGAATGAGACCAACTGATGCCACACCCAGACCGAGCAGGCCCGAGAGCTTGATAAAAGACCTTCGATCAATGCGCCTATCTTCCATTTTGTTCCTCCACCTTAAGATTCTTAGACCATACTAAAATTTTCTTCTATGAAAATTTTAGATGACGCCCCCGGTTCCCGGGGGCTCTTAAGCCTCCCGAGAGCATTGGGGAGGCGCTTTATAAAATCCTGCAAAGGATTTTATTGACGGAACATCGCCGTCAGAACTGTCGCGCTTTGTGCGCCATCCTTAAGGGCAATGCGCAAATTTTTTGGCTCCTCCAGAGAATGCCGGTTAGCCCAACGGCTTTTCAAACAGCTAAAGTTCTTGTTTGTAAATTAATCGTGATCTGAAACTTATAACTAATAACTAATAACAAAAACTGTTAATTGAGAGGTGTTTTTTACCCGGCAGCGACCTCGATTTCTTCTTCTTTGCTGGGACGATAGTATCTGAAGATATTTCGTGGACATTTCTCCACACAGATCTCCTCGCACTCCGGCCCGTATTCAATACACGTCTTCTGATCAATGACCACCACATTCCCTTTCATGCTAACCGCCTTTGCAGGGCAGACCTTAACGCACATTTTACAGGCAATGCACCCAACTTCGCACAGTCCCTTCACCTTTTTCCCCGGATCCTGGGTGCTGCAAGGAACCCAAACCCGGGCGTCTCGAGGGATGAGCTCAATGATTTTCTTCGGGCAGGTGCGTACGCAAGTGCCGCAGCCAACACAGGCCACAGGATCTACCACAGGGAAGTCATCCACCATGGTGATGGCATCGAAGGGACAAACCTCAGAACACTCGCCAAGGCCTACACAAGCATAGGCACACCCCATGGGACCACCAAAAGCCAGATCCGCCCCTGTGCACGAACCATGTCCGATATAATCGTATTTTTTCTGGACTTTCCCCTCTACGCGAGAGCATCGAATGGCAGCGAC
>JASFIT010000162.1:0-9425 GCA_050122535.1 Desulfobacteraceae bacterium
GCAGCCGTATCAAACCAGACACTCTTCAGCACCTCCCGGACTTCCTTTTTCATTAAAGCATAAAAGAAAAGGCCTCCACCCCAGTGGGCAAGGACGATACGGTTGGACGGATATGCCTTTAGGAAGTTGTAGAGCTGACTCAGATTGATGGGCATCTTCCCTGGATACTGATGCCCCACGGGTTCATTGGTATGGAGAAGAAGGGGAACCTCATATCGGGAGCATATTTGCATGATATCTTTGAAAGAGCCAATTTCCTCAGAAGAAATATCAGCCTGATAAATAGCTAGCTCACCCACACCTGAAAGCCCCGCCTCCAGGCATCTTTCTGATTCTTCAGGTCCATTGGGGGATAGGGGTGAAAAGCAGCAAAAACCTATGAATCTGTCGGGGTGCCGCTCAACCGACTCTATAATGTAGTCATTGTGACGCCTGAAATGCTCTTCTTCCTCCCAGGGAAATCCAAAAATGACCGACCTGTGTACCCCCTCCTCATCCATGTTTTGGAGGAGGTCCTCCCTACCCACAAGTCTTGATTTAGGAGAACGGTAAATGGCTTCAAAGGAAGGCTCTTTTTGAAAAAAGAGGTCCCTCTGGTGCCTGAAAAAGGAGGGGAAAATATGGGTGTGAAAATCGATGATCATTCAAGCACTTTTTTTAGTGACGTCTCGACAACCCCCGGCGCATAGCCAACAACTTTGTCCACAAGTTTACCCTCCCGGTTTACGACAAACAGGGTGGGTATGGCCATATTTTCAGTACCAAAATAGTCCATTGCCACCTTTTGGTCGGCTCGTAATATCTTATAATTCATCTTGAATGACTCTTTAAATGCCAAAATGTACTCGTCGGGAAATATTTGTGGATCATCCATGGAGATCCCAAGGACAACCACACCCTGATCCCAATATTTTTTCTGAAGTTCCACCAATTCAGGAATGGAAAATCGACAGGGTGCGCACCAGGTGGCCCAAAAATCCAAAAGAACGATTTTTCCCCTATATTTGCTTAAGGAAACACTGTCTCCATTTAGATCTCTAAGTGTGAAATCTGGTGCTGTCTGTAATGCCTCAACCTCTTTATTACACCCGCAGAGGAAGAGAAAAAGGATAAGCGACGCGAAAACCCAAATTCTTGAGTGTAGGATGAAAATCATCGAGCCTCCGTTGCTTAGGTCATTAGTCATTTGACATTGGTCACTTGGCCCCAGGATAATGATGAGTATGGGATTTTCATTATAGGCTCTCCAGAAAATAATTTTGGGGAAAGCCCGTAACTCCGTTTTGCAATCGATTCTCAAATTCCAGTAATGTAGCCACCAGAAGAGCAGAAATCAAAAAAAGTTTCTTTATTTACCCTACTGTCATATAATCTGGCAAGAAAATTTGAGGTTTGAGGATGAAGATAATATTTTTCGTCACTATTATTACTTCGCTATTCCTTCTGATTTCAGATGGTTTCAAATCTCTGAGTGAAGGAGCACAAGAGGAAAAAGCAAATGTCCGCAATGCAATCCTGGCGGGCTCGTGGTATCCGGGAAACAAGGATACCCTAACCAAAAGGATTGAGGACTATTTATCCAAGGTAAAGGCAAGATCACTTGAAGGAGAACTGAAGGCTATTATTGTGCCCCATGCCGGATACATGTATTCCGGCCAGGTTGCCGCCCACGCTTATCGACTCCTCCAAGATAGGGACTTCAAAAGGGTCATTATGATTGGCCCCAGTCATCGAGTGGGTTTTCGGGGTGCATCAGTCAATATGCAATCCGGCTACAAAACCCCCCTAGGGATTGTCCCTGTGGACCGCGATTTGGGCAAAAGGATACTTAATGCCGACGCCTTTATTCAGGGGGTACCCCGGGCCCATGCTTCTGAGCATTCCTTGGAAATACAGCTTCCCTTTCTCCAAACCGTACTTAAAGACTTTCGGATAGTTCCCATTCTAATGGGTGATCAGGATCTCAAAACCTGTTCTCGTTTAGCCAGAAGGCTTGCGCGGGTGATAACAAATATGGACAAGACTCTCCTTCTGGCCAGCACTGACCTCTCCCATTTTCATAGTTACAAACGGGCAAGGGAATTGGATTTGAAATTCATCAAACATGTCCAGGAATTCGATCCGAAGGGATTGGCAGACTCTCTTTCCTCGGGTAAGTGTGAGGCATGCGGCCGAGGACCAGCTATTACAGTCATGTTGGCGGCACAGGCGTTGGGCGCCAACCACACAACGATCCTAAACTATGCCAACTCGGGCGATGTTACCGGCGATCACGGTCGAGTTGTCGGATACCTATCGGCCGCCCTGATCAGAGCATCTGGTAAGGGTCCACATCCACAATAAGGCTTACACCACTTCCTCTCAGCACCTTCCTTGCAAGTGCATCAATCTCTCTCAGGAAATAGTGCAGCAGTTCTGCCCTCTTACACTTGATGAGTATCTGCCAGCGATACTTGCCCTTCAATTTGGTTAGAGGAGCTTCTGCTGGGCCCAACACCTGAATCTCTCTTCCCCTTTTTGGCCATCGCTTCAGAACGCCCCTAGCCCCTCTTCCCACCCGTTGTGTCATGTTTGCCGTTATGTCTGAATTGTTGCCCTGTAGTCTCAAACAGGCCAAATAGGAGAAGGGGGGATACCCCAATTGTTCTCGCAATTCCCTCTCCTTTTGAAAGAATGAGGCGTAATCATGATCCCGGGCGGTAACGATAGCATAATGCTCCGGATTAAACGTCTGAACGATCACGTTCCCTCTCTGCTCTCCGCGTCCTGCCCTCCCCGCCACCTGTGAGAGGAGTTGAAATGTTCTTTCACCCGCCCTGAAATCGGGAAAAGAGAGGGAAAGATCAGCGGCAATGACACCCACAAGGGTCACCTCAGGAAAATCATAGCCCTTTGTAATCATCTGGGTCCCCACCATGATATCAATTTCCTGTTCGCTAAACCTCTTCAGTATGAGGAAACTTTGACCCTTGCGACGGGTGCTGTCCCTGTCCATTCTGGCTATGCGTCTATCAGGAAAGGCCTCCCTCAATTCTTGCTCAAGCCTTTCTGTGCCAAATCCGTATGCCTTCATGCCCTCATGTCCACAACTGTAACATCGATTTTCTGGTTGTGAATGAAAGCCGCAATAGTGACAGGCAAGACGGTTTTCCCTTAGGTGATAGATCAGTGCCAGATCACAGTTGGTGCATCGAATCGCCTGGCCACAAGAACGGCATAAGTAGACCCGATTAAACCCGCGCCGATTAAGAAACAGGATCACCTGTTTCCCATCCGTGAGGCTCTCTTCAAGCGCTGTCCTCAAGATTGGACTGATGATCCCATTGCTCGACCCATCCTGGGACATGGCCTTCATATCTACGACTTGAACGTCCGGTAAAGGCCTCCTTTCGATGCGCTCTGGCATGGAAAGCAACTGATACCTTCCCGTGGCCGCGTGATGAAACGATTGGACCGATGGCGTGCCTGAGCCGAGTATGACGAGGGCCTTTTCCAATCTTCCTCGGACCACCGCGGCATCTCTTGCCTGATACCGAGGGCCTTCCTCCTGTTTATACGAGAAATCATGCTCCTCATCCACAATGATCAGCCCCAGATTTGGGAGAGGCGAGAACAGAGCGGAGCGCGCCCCGATGACCAGATCCACCTCTCCCCTTACTGTCCGAACCCACTGATCGTACCTCTCGCCCGCACTAAGTCCGCTATGATATGTGGCAACCCTAGTTCCCAAGCGCGATCTGAATATGCCTTCCATATAGACGGCAAGGGCGATTTCCGGAACCAGCAGCAGGGCCTGACGACCCTGCCGGATTGCCTCTTCTATGGCCCTGTAATAGACCTCTGTCTTGCCGCTGCCTGTAATCCCATGCAGCAGACAAGTGGAAAAGCTTCTCTTATTAAGTCGATGCTGAATCTCCCCAAGAACCGCTTTCTGCTGATCATAGAGTTGGTGAGGGACCGAGGAGGGGAACATGACTTTTCCAGCCAGGTTTCGAACAACGGGCGCCCCGTATTTCTCCAAAACACCCTTTCTGATCCACTTATTTACCAGATAGGCACCATTGCTAAATCTGGCAGAGAGTTCTTTCAACAAAACCGCGTCAGCGTCGAACACGGCTTCCAGGAATGCAGACTCGTTCTTGGCCTGGATGGAACTTCCACTTTCTTGAAGAATGGATTGGAAATCCACGCCTCTCTTGGCTTTCACAAATTTTCTTATGAGAGGGCCCACCCCCCTTTTTCCTGTCCGGCTCTCAATGATCAGCCAGCCCTTTTTCTGCAGGGTGTAGGCCAATTCTAGAGGAGAGGGGAGCCTTTTACCCGGGTTCTTTTTTGCCCATAACAAAAGACTTCCTTCTTTGGAATTGGCAGATAGTCTTTTCAGGGCCTCTAACCCCTTTTCTGTGATCTGGCCTGTCTTAAAAGGCCGCGCATTTAGGCCGCCGGGCAGGGCCGACTGAATAAAACGGCCAATGGGGTAGAGATAATACTCGCTCATCCACTGGAAGAAGGGGACAAGACCCTCTGGAAACAAAGGCTCTTCATCCAAAACTTCAAGTATCTGTTTAAGGCCTTCTTCCTGATCTCCGTGCCTCTTTTCCAAAATGTAACCGATTACCTTGCGATTTCTGAAAGGAACCGACACCCTTCTGCCGATTTCAGCTTTGGGGAGAAGATTATCTGGGATGGCATAAAAGAAGGTTTCCCCCACGGGGAGTGCAACGGCTACTCTGAGGTAGGATCTTTGTTCG
Source organism: Desulfobacteraceae bacterium (assembly GCA_050122535.1). Lineage (GTDB taxonomy): Bacteria > Desulfobacterota > DSM-4660 > Desulfatiglandales > HGW-15 > JASFEQ01. The sequence goes on from JASFIT010000162.1 coordinate 4,752, forward strand.
TCAGTCAACGGCGTGAACCTTGTAACATTTTAGCCCTTTAGAACAGCCGTGCAAGAACTCTTGGCGGGCTGAGCGGGGTTCTCTGGAGGCGCCAAAAACTAGGCCTTCTGTGCACGTTTTCTTCCGGGGGCTCCTAAGCCCCCCGAGAGCACGCGGGAGGCGCTTTATAAAATCCTGCAGGGGATTTTATTGAAACTGTCGAAAAACCTGTGTCTGTGAGGCTTATGGAAAATGTCCATATGGAAGGCTTCCGAAATCCCGAGCAATGAGGCGTACAGAGAAGTAGGCCGCAGTAACTTGCCCTTTTAAATCGGCCTTGCCGTCTCGCGTAGCGAGAATTTAACAGGGCGGGGGATAAGGATAACGCAGCAGATGGGCGTTTTCCGACAGCCTCATTGGTACTTTTCCTCAAATTTCTTTATAATCTCTCTGAGGCGTTCCTCCTCTGCGGGAACCTGCCCGGGCTCGAAGGTTTGATCCGGCACAGATTCTGTCTTCGGCATTACAAAAAGGGTTGGATTAATGGGCACGTTGGCCTGCAGGGTATGGATCGTATAAACCTCCTTGAACGCCTTGCCATCAGAGTAGGTGATCTCAAATGGATACCATCCTTCCTCCATCTTTTTGTAATCCTTAAACTGCACCGTAATCATCTCCAGACCGGATTGCTCTGACGATCTATATACGAGAAGAAGAGGAAGGAATCTATCCTTCTCAACAAGAATCTTGGGCCGGTCATGTTCCTTATCTCCTATACGGTATGCAATCACACCGTCAATTCGTGTAAAGGCAACGGAGTGAAGATTGACACCCATTCTTGACAGAAGTTGCATTAGTCTCTGAGCACTGTTGGCCATGAATATCTGACGATAGCCCATATCCGGTTCTTTAACCCGTCCCATAGGATGATCCGTGACCTGGGAGCGTAAAAGGTCCGGGGATTTCATCCATATTCTCTCCATAAAGGATTCTCCCCCCTCCTCATATTCTTCATCTTTTTGTTGGGTGGACTGAATGATGACCAATGTCTGAAATTTCGAGAAATTCTTGGCCACAAAAGCGATGAGCTGCTCAGCAGGGATGACGTATCCTTGAGACTCCGCTGCAGGCATAAAGAGTAGCCCCAAGAGAAGCAAAACCCCTGCAAGGTATCTGGCCAAACGCTCTGTCTTTGTTGCGCTCAATTGCCCACCCCCATCTGGCTCAGAATGGCTTCTCTTACCTGAGCCATCAATTTGTCCATATCTTTCTTGGAGTAACCTTTGACTGAAATGGGCGTCCCGATGTTCATGGCAATAGTGCCCTTATTGATCTTCAGGCTTCCCTTTGGAACAATGTTGCGGCTGTTGGTTATGGCCACAGGGACCACGTCACACCCGGCTTTCAGGGCCAGACGAAATCCACCCGTCTTAAATGGCTGAAGCTTCCCATCCTCACTCCGAGTCCCCTCAGGAAAAATGAGCATGGAAGCGCCCTCGTTTATCTTACTAACGGCCTCATTTATACTCTTCACCGCCTTCCTTGGCTCCTCCCTATCAATGGCGATATACCCTGCCCGCTTCATGGCAAAACCGAATAGAGGTATCCTCATCAACTCCTGCTTTAGTAGAAATTTGAAATCCGCAGGCAGATGGGCAAGCAGGGTAAAAATGTCGAAGTAACTCTGGTGATTTGAGAGGTAAATTCGCGGCTCATAACGATCCACATTCTCCCGCCCTTTGACTTTCACCCGTGCACCACACACCCAAAGGATTACCTTTGCCCACGGGACGGCCGCGTAGAAATGCGTCAATCTCCCCCTCTTATCAAAAATTGATAGAATGAGGGCCCAGACAGAAAAGATAATGGTGTGGATGGCAATAAAGGCATTTAAAAAGAAAAATCTGAGCATGAAAATTCACCCCGCCTACTTGGTTGCGTATGACCAAAGGTGAAGTTATGAAATATTTTCACAGGCGGTGTATTATTATTGACATATTAATATATTTATTATATAATAAATTATAATTAGAATATAATTAAATACTATAAACCTATCACTTGGGAACCAAGTTCATCGGTTCGTATTGCGAATCGAAACACCAAGGAGCTGCTGATGTCCAATTACATTGTCTGTCTTAAAAAGAGAAATAATCCTCGCACGGACGTTCGAATCTGCCAAGCAAAATGTGACTTGAAAGACGATTGCAAAGAGTATATCTCATACCTCAGGGTTTTAGTCCAAGACAAAAATCCCTCCCTATCCACGGATCCTCCCACGATGGATCTGGGCACCACCTAACACATCACCCACCGCTATTTAGAGCTCGCTTCAAAGGAAATTCAATCCTCATGGTGAGGATGTTCCCTTCCTCCGGATTGAGTTCCACTTTCCCGCCATGGCGGTGAATAATGATTTTTGAAAGGGGCAGATCCAGCACGGTCGACTCGGGCTCCTCTTCAACGTGGGGGAAAAAGAACTGCTCCAGGTCCTCATCTGAGAGGTGGGAAAGCTTGTGCCTTAATGTGACAACCAAAGTGTCATCCATTTGCGTCGTTGAGAGGAGAAGAATCTCTCCCTTAGGCGTTGAGACGATGGCATGTTTTAAGAGGCTTTCAAAGGCCTGGTCCAACTTATCTTCATCCCCCTTAATGAGCGGAACACTTGGAGAGAGCTCCTCAACAACTCTGATGTCTTTTGATTTCAGTTGGTTGTCTAGTTTCTTCACGCCGGATCTGAGCAGATCATTCAAGTCCACTTCTGTCACAGAAAGCTCAAAGGGCCGTATGGAGCTGAGGAGAATTTTCAAGAAACTCTCCATCCGGGCCACCTCTCCCACAATGACTTGAGCCAACCGACGATGAGGATCTTTTTCTGGGAGCGAATCGCGTAGTCTGCGAGAAAACCCACCAGCCGTGACCAGAGGGTTTCTAATCTCATGGGCGACACGGGCAGATATCTCCCCAAGGATTCTGATCTCCTCGGTCCGCAGCGCCCTTTCCTGGAGTTCTTTCAGCTGGGAGATATCTATCATGATGCCTTCTATCCATCTTATTCTGCCTTCCTCATCCCTGGCAGGCATGGCATGGTCAATGAAGGTCAGAAGGCGGCCATCTTTGTGGCTAACCTCTCTTTCAACACGGCATTCTTCTCCATCCTGAAAGCAGACTCTGAATATATCTTTATGATCCTCTAAGTCTTCTCCACAGATCTTTTCTCGCCAGAAGTTTTTGTCACGCACGGCCTCCTCGATCGTATAGCCAAGGCTTTCTGTCAGGTAGGAGTTTATAAATTCTGTGGTGCCGTCTTCTAGCACCCTATAGACAATAAGAGGAACATTTTCCACCAGTGTGCGGTATTTCTCCTCAGAGGCCAATAAAGCGGCGGTCCTCTCCTGCACCCTCCCTTCCAAGGTTTTGGCGTGTCCTTCGATTTCCAACCGTCTCTGTTTTAAGGAATGCAGCATGACATTCAGGGCCTGGGTCAGGATGCCAATCTCATCCATGGGTCTGGGCTCTAGCCTGCTCTCCCTTCGTTCCTGGGCAATATCCTGCGCCTGCTTGGCAATCTCCTTTATAGGCTTGGTAAGCAAAGAGGCCACCAGAAAGGTGAGGAGAAAGGAGACGGCAACGGCTATGAGTCCCACAAGGACCATCAGGTTTCTCGTTTGAGAGAGGCGTTCTCTCGTTTCAGATCGATCAAAATTCATCTCCACCAGCGCAACCACATTTCCCGAATAGTCCTTCACCGGACCCGATAATATGGATCTGTCAGGATAATCCTCTGGTAAGATGAGGATGGTTGGCCTATCAAGGACGACCGCCTCTTTTCGGCCAATGAGAACCTCTTTAAACTTTGCCCCGGCTTTGGCCAAAAGCTGGTAGGAATTGTCCTCCCCTATTTCGTAAAGTGCCAAATTAGTACCCCAGCGCCTATGGAAGCTTTTCAGGAACGCCTTTCCAAAGGAATGCCCGATCTCCACAGTCCCAACCAATTCCATGCCATAGAACACGGGGGACACACCACGCATGCCGAAACCTTCTTCTCCTTTCTCTAGACCGGATACGCCGACACAGGTCTTCATGGCTTCCCTTATGGTTTTTCGGTAAACACTCAAATCCTCTCCAAAGCGCTCCGGATGATGAAGTCGTAAAAAGGAGATGGCCGGGGGTATATGAAAATGAAACTGCTCTATGTCAAACTCCAGCTTCATCTGCACATATGTTTGAACCAGCAACACATTGAGGGCCTGCCTGTCCCTTTCAGCCAGGAGAGTCTGTACTTCCGAGTTCTCTGCGACCATTGTGGCCAAAGAGAGTGCTTCTTTCCCTTTGTTATTTACCTCCTCCAAGAAAAGCTGGTAAAAGTGCATCATCCCTGCCTTCTCCTCCTGTTTTATAAGCCTTTGTTGGGAGCTTAAGCCGATGTAGGAGAGAATGAAGTTTCCTGCAAAGGCAAAGCAGAGAAAGGGGATCAAGATCTTCCATTTCAGGCCTATGCTGTTGATTTTGTCGATTATAACTGAAAACATTTCTTTCCTGGTTTGCACTTACTTGGCTATGAGAGCATGATGCCCTCCGTCATTATCTCATAGTAGGGGCATTTTTGGCATATCTCGCATGATTTTTCGCTTTCTCTCTTCCACATAGCTACTGGGATTGACGGGCGACCATTTTCGGGGATTGGGAAGAACG
>JASFIT010000163.1:0-9383 GCA_050122535.1 Desulfobacteraceae bacterium
GTGCCGAATACTTGCGGTTCAAAGGATAGCGGATTTTGGTGGGGATGTCTATATGTTGTATGTGGCTGAAATGGCTCAAAATAACAGATTTCTGGTATCTGTCTACAGCATCGGAGAGCTCAAATTCTCCAGTACACCGTTCCTAATACGCACTTTCGGGAAGTAGGGGTTGTGGCAAGAAATGTTGAAAATCTTGACCTGCAAAAGAATGAAGATTAATTTGGGTTGTCTATACTTTGGCTGAAGTAATAATTACAACATCAAATCGAAATGTTAGGCTCGATTTTAGGAGAGAGATAATCGTGGGATTCGAGGATAGACTCAAGATCTTGCAGGACAAGATACAGGAACTGGAATTATGCGGTGCTCTACTGTTCTATTCGAGAGACGTGCTTTATTACACAGGAACAGCACAGCCATCATATCTTGTTGTATTACCTCAAGAGTACTTCTTGTTTGTTAGGAGTGGTTTTGAATTTGCGTTAGATGATGCCTTCATCCCAAAAGATAGAATAAGAGAAGAACGCCGATTAGAAAATATCCACGAAGAGGTATTTTCTAAACTGCAATCCAGCAATAGAGTTGGAACTGAATTAGACCTCCTGCTAGTAGAACAATTATATGACTTTAAGAAGGCTTTTCCTGACTATGAGTTTGTTGATGTTTCGGCTTTTATCCTAGAGCAAAGACAGATAAAGGATGCCTCTGAGATCAATAAGCTCGAAAAAGCCTGTGAAGCCATTGATGCAGGGCACAATGCAGTCTTGTCAGCGTTGAGGGAGGGCATAACAGAGCTTGAGCTTGCTGCTGCTGTTGAAAACGCCCATAGACTGGCCGGACATGAAGGAACATTTTTCATCAGGCAACCGGACTTTTTTATGAGTAGAGGCCCTATTTCCTCTGGTCCAAACCTTTTCAAAATTAGCGGAGTCGTCTACTCGATAACTGGTGTGGGCTTGAGCCCATCAGTTCCAGCTGGACCTTCAAGGAGATCAATTTCGGAAGGAGACTTGATAATTGTCGATATCCCTACCCTAGTAGACGGATATCATGCAGACCAGACAAGAAGCTATGTCTTAGGGAAGGCCAATCAAAAGATTAAAACCATGTACAATCGGCTAAAAGAGATATCTGATTATCTCATCGAGACTATTAAACCGGGATTGAAATGCAGCGAAATTTATCAAATGGCAATAGAAAAATCAAAAGAACTTAAGGTTTCAGATGCTTTCCTAAATTTCGGGAAAGGCAGAAAGAGTCGTATGATCGGCCACGGTATCGGCTTAGAATTGAATGAGCCCCCTATTCTCTCTCCGTACGATGATTCTATAATGTCGGAAGGGCATGTGGTTGCTTTGGATATGCACATGATGGATGAGAATGTTGGAGTGGTTAAATTGGAAGACATGGTCCTGATAACGAATAGCGGAAATGAGATTCTGACAAAAAGCCCTAGAGATCTTTTCGAGCTATAGACAAGGTGTCCCTGGAAGGTAGCCTAATAAGACAAATGCAGCCGACCCTTCGACAGACTCAGGGCGGCTGATTTTCGGCGTTATGCTTTCTCTTTGTAATCATTCGTTTCAGGCACCACCCAAAACTATAGGCTACGATAAAAAACTGAACGCCGAAGGTGCAGTCAGGAACGACAGCATTTTGACCACGGGTCCACGTTTTCTCCAAAGTTCGCTTCTGAAGACCTGTGTGCCTCTTTACTTTGAGTCTAATCTGCAGTAGAAGCTGTAGGTGTAGAGCAGCTCAGTATCTTTGGAGAGCTTGAGTCGCAACAGAAGGCAAGGATTTTTGCAGAGATAGATAGAAATGGAGATGAGTGTTTATGCCCAGTGCTCTGGACAAGATGAGTAGCAGTGTCCATAACGCATCAGAAGTCCTGCGGGAAATCAAAAGCAAGACGGGACGCAAAATGATTGGTGTTTTTCACCCCGTTGTCCCAGAGGAGCTGATATATGCGGCTGGACTTCACCCTGTTCGAATATCTCCGTACTATGAAGATTCGATCACCGTGGGTGATTCCTATCTCCAGATTTATTTGTGCTCCATTTTAAGGGCTGATTGGGACCAAATCATAAAAGGAAAATATTCATTCCTGGATGGGGCCATCATACCGAGAAGCTGTGAGGCGATAACTTTTTTGTATCAGACATGGAAAAGGCACAATCCCTATCCGTTTATTGATTATATAAATGTGCCATGGAAGAGAAGTGACAACGCGATTAGCTTCTTTGCCAAAGAACTAGGCAGGGTTAAGAAAAACCTAGAAGCGTTCACAGGAAACGAGATTTCCGAGGATTCCTTGTTAAATGCCATCAGGGTCTACAATAGAAATAGAGAACTCTTGAGGAAGGTATACGACCTAAGAAAAGTGGAAGCGCCGCCCATTTCTGGCTCAGAAGCCATTCATGTGGTCATGTCTAGCTTGCTCTTTGACAAGGAAGAGCACAATGGATTATTGGAGCAACTGTTGAAAGAATTGGCGAAGAGGCCACAACGGCCTAAGGCGGATATCCGACTTCTCATATCGGGTGGTTGTGTCATAGATCTTCGGATGTGGGAACTGATTGAATCTCTTGGGGCTTCCATTGTTGCTGACGATGTCAACAATGGCTCAAGGTCATTTTGGCACTCTGTGGAGGAGACAGAAAAAGAACCCCTGGAAGCTCTTGCTCGCGCTTATGCAACAGTTCCTTGTGCATTCAACACCTCTATCACGGACCGGTTCAAGTTCGTTGGCGAAATGATAACAGAATGTAAAGTCCATGGTGTCATTTTTGCTATGAATAAAAACTGCGAATCGGAAAAATTTGTTTATCCTGAATTGGACAAAAAAATCAGGGAAAGGTTCAACTTGTCCACATTGAACATCGAGACTGACTATTTAATGAACTTGGTCCCATTACGAACCCGAGTTGAGGCTTTCATAGAGATGTTGAGAGGTTAGGAGGGTTTCGAGGTTGACAGAAAAGAAGAAAAGGCAGCGTCCAGCATTTAACCGGGATATTGCTTCTGCCATGGAGAAGCATTACAAAGATGTTCGAACAAATCGGCCCATGGCTTATGCGCTTATGTCTTCAAATCCTCTAATAGAGATCGCCTATGCTGCTGGAATTCAGCCTGCTTTTCCGGAGAACTATGCCTGTGTCTGTGCTGCCACGCATACATCAGCGGAGTATTGTGAAACGGCTGAGGCTCATAAGTACGCCCCAGAAGTATGCTCCTATTGTAGGACCCATCTGGGATATCTTCATGGCTCAGATGAGAGCCCCCCTCTGGGTGGCTTAGGCGTGCCTGATTTACTTCTCTTAACGAGCAGCGCATGCACACACTACTTCAAATGGTGGGACGTCCTGCAGGAAGTATACAATAAACCACTTGTCTTTGTTAACACCCCGCGGTTGATGGAAGCTCAATCGGTGCCGGACTACTACATGGATTATGCCATGAAAGAAATCGAACAGGCAATTGCCGACATAGAGAAGATTGTGGGCGTCAAAATCACCAATGACAAGTTATCAGAGACTGTGAAACGAAGCGGCCAGGTGGTTGACTACTGGCAAAAACTGCTCGAACTGCAGAAGACCGTCCCCTGCCCCATGGACTTGTCTGACCTGGGTAATGCCCTGTTCGTTTTGATCGTGCTTGTTGGGACTCAGGAGGGCGTGGACCTTATAAAGAAGATATATGATGAAACGAAGCAGCGTGTCGCTGAAGGAAAAGGCATATTGTCTAGGGAGGAAGAAAAGTACCGCCTTTTGTGGTTGAACATCCCCTTCTGGTATAAGCTTGGCATATTCGGGTTTTTCGAGGATAGGGGTTGTGTATTTCCCTTTAGCGACTATACCGAATACATTTGGGGCACAGCCAAAATGGACGGCTCTAAGCCTTTGGAAAGTCTGGCTGGCAAGGCTTTGAGTGGGGAACTTAACTCCAGTTTAGACGCCCATATCGACAGGCTGCTTCAGGATATAAAGGCGTATCAGGTAGATGGTGTGATTGCCCATTCTAACAGAAGTTGTCGTGTACTCTCTGTTGGCGTTCTTGACGCCGTCAAGATCATACGAGATGAGCTCAACATACCCACTTTGGTGCTGGATTGTGACCATACGGATGAGAGGGTTTACTCTGACAACGCTATCATGCATAGGATTGAAGCCTTCCTGGAAATGCTGCCGTGAAGGTTTAAGGAGGTGCTGCTATGTGGGAAAACATATTGAAAGATTGGCCGCCTAAATACGATCTTTCCTATGTCCCGTCCCCTGAGTCCACATATTGGAATGAAGAATTGGAAACCATGGATCCCCAAGAAAGAGAACAGAATGTCATCTTGCCCAAACTTCAGGCACAGTTGAAGTATGCCTATGAAAAGTCGCCCTTTTATAAGAAAAAATGGGCTGAAGCCCGAATAAGACCTGAAGACATACAATCCTTGGAGGATTTTGAGCAGATTCCCTTCGTGACAAAGGATGAACTTCGGCAGGATCAATTGGAAAATCCTCCCTTTGGTAGTTACTTGTGTGTATCCAGGGAAGAGGTGGGAAGGATACATGGCACCTCCGGCACCACAGGGAAGCCCACAGCCTTTGGTATTGGCAAAGGAGACTTGGAGCGGATTGCCGAAGCGCATGCAAGAATCATGTGGGGCTTTGGGTTGCGCAAGGAGGATATTGTTTTCATCGGATCTTTTTTCAGCCTTTACTGGGGAAGTTGGGGGGCACTGCTAGGATGCGAACGTCTTGGATCCACTGCATTTCCTTTCGGCGCTGGCGTTTCAGGTCAATCCGATAGGGCCCTTGAATGGATGAAAGAGATGACTCCAACGGCTTTCTACGGGACACCTTCTTACAGCCTCTATATGGCTGAAAAGGCCAAAACGAAGGGATTGAACCCGAGCAAGGATTTCAATTTTCGGACCCTCTTTTTCTCGGGTGAACCGGGCGCCGGTATCCCATCCACCAAGAAGCGGATTGAGGAAACCTATGGCGGGATCTGTATTGATTCAGGTTCCACCGCGGAAATGACCCCATGGATGTCTAACTGTGAGTGTGAATATAGGCAAGGCATGCATCTTTGGCAAGACATTGTTTATGCAGAATTGGTAGACCCAAAGACGAAGAAAAGGGTGCCATATGGGGAAGAGGGGGTGACCGTTTATACGCATTTAGAACGCACGTCGCAACCTATGATCCGTTTTTGGGCAGGCGATATATCCATGTGGACAAATGATCCATGTCCCTGTGGCCGGACGTATCCTCGTTTTCCTAAAGGGGTCTACGGCCGGGCAGATGACATGTTCGTAGTAAGGGGGGAAAACGTATATCCGAGTGCCATTGAAGATGTGATTAGAGGGATCAAAGGATTTGGTGACGAGTTCCGCATCATTATCACCAGGGAAAAAACGATGGATGAGCTGATTGTTCAGGCAGAGTCAAGTCCTGAAGTGGATCCAGACCTTTTTCCTGAGCTAAAGGCAAAGCTTGAGACTCAACTTAGAGCTCGCGGGCTCAGAACGAATGTCCAAATGATGGAACCTGGCACCTTGGAAAGAACGGAGTTTAAGGCAAAAAGGGTCATAGATAAGCGTAGCCTATATGATGAAATGACGAAGAATGTGTAAGGGCATTATTAGTTTTTCGGAAACATATGGAGATCTGTCACTCATGGCCAGTAAAGTGCGTGTACCGCAACATGGAGAAGCATGGATTAAAGTGCTAAGCAGTAAGGACTGATTTTTTGCCATTCTGAGCCTTTTTGGTCAGCCCGAGATATTGAGCATGCTATGTAATTTCAAAACCTATGCTTTCTGCCAGGCTTGAGGACAAGCTTGAAAGACTTTCGATTCCAAGATGAATACTGAAATAAAATTGAATTTCCTCCGATGTTAGCAATATGAGGGTGCCATGTCATCCAAACCTTGGCACGGTCCCAAGTGGCCTGACGACGTCCCATATGAGATAGGCGGTTACGAAAGGCCTCTCACTTCTATCTTAGACACGACGGCGAAGCTCTATCCTGACCATACCTACACCATCTTTGAAGGCGCAACACAGACATTTGCCCAGGTGAAAGAGACCGCTGAGCGGGTGGCAAATTTCCTCTTCTCCCGTGGTATAGAGCCGGGTGACCGGGTTGCCATCTTCCTGCCCAATCTCCCCCATTATCCCCCCATCTTTTTTGGCATTTTTAAGGCCGGCGCGGTCTGTGTCACCTGCAATCCCCTCTACAAGGCCTCTGAGTTGAACTTCCAACTCAAAGACGTTGGGGCGAAGGCCCTCTTTGTCATGGATCATCCCATGTTTTACCCAACGGCATTGAAGGCCATGGAAGGCTCAGAGGTGCACACCGTCGTCGTTTGTAATGTCAAATCCTACTTGCCCTCCATGAAAGGTTTTTTAGGCTCGCTCCTGGGCAAAATCCCCAAAGCAGAGCACCATGAAACTGGGCATCTGATGTTTGATGACCTGATCAAGTCCACGTCACCAGAACCACCTGACCTCAAAATCAATCCCACAGAGGATTTGGCCCTCATTCTTTATACGGGTGGCACCACTGGTCTTCCTAAAGGCGCCTGCCTCACTCACGCCAACTTGATGTCAAACCTTATAATGGGTGAGGAGTATGTACGTATCGCTGAAAAGCCGGGTGAGAAGCCAAAGAAACCGGACAAGGGGGTTCACACCGTTCTGGGACTGCTGCCCTGGTACCACAGTTTTGGACTCACGCACAGCCTGCTGGCGAGTTGCATGGGCGCCTCGCGTCTCATCTGCATGCCGGACCCAAGGGCAGGCAAGCCCCCTTTCACCGAGGTTCTCAAGGCCATCGAGAAGTACAAGGTCAGTGGATTCGTGGCCGTGCCCAGCATCTTTTCGGCCCTGGTCAACCATCCCTTTACAGACAAGTTTGACCTTACCTCCATCATCGGTTGCGGCTCGGGTGCGGCTCCGCTGCCCGTCGAAGTCCTCAAGCAGTTTGAGGAACGGACCGGGGCTATCATTTACGAAGGGTATGGGCTCACCGAGACCTCACCCACGTTGACAACGAACCCAACCAATCATGAGCAGCGCAAAATCGGAACCGTTGGATTGCCCGTTCCTAGTACAGACATGAAAATAGTGGACCTTGAAACGGGGCTCCAGGAACTCTCCCAAGGTGAGGATGGCGAGATTGCCTTTGCTGGTCCCCAGATCATGCGCGGGTACTGGAATAAGCCCGAAGAGGACAAGGCCGTTTTTCGTGAGATCGATGGAAAGCGCTTCTTTTTGACCGGCGACATCGGGCACATGGACGATGAAGGGTTTCTGGTCATAACGGATCGCAAAAAAGACATGATCATTGTGGGAGGATTTAATGCCTATCCAAGGGAGATCGAAGAGGTCCTCTATGCCCACCCCAAGGTCGCCCTGGCCGCGGTAATCGGTGTGCCCGATCCTCATAGGGGGGAGGCCGTTAAGGCCTTTATCCAACTCAAACCGGGCACTGATGCCACGGAGGATGAGTTCCAGAACTTTTGCAAGACCAGAATGGCCGGCTACAAGCGGCCGCGTGAAATCGAGTTCCGGGAGAGTTTACCCACATCCATGGTGGGAAAGGTCTTGCGCAGGGTCCTGCGAGAAGAGGAACGTGAGGAACGCAAAAAGGGCTGAGGGTTATGGGTCCAGTGAGGCGTGGGATACTCCCTCCCTCCAGCGTCCAGCTCATGGAGCTCACATCTATTCTCAGCCCTTTAGAAGTGTCCCAGCGATAATTAGCTTTTCTATCTCTTTTGTGCCTTCGTAAATCTCTATGATTTTGGCATCCCGGTAAAACCGTTCCACCTCATACTCAGCCATATACCCGTATCCCCCGTGGACCTGGATCGCCTCCTCTGCCACCTGAACCGCGGTTTCTCCTGCAAACCACTTGGCCATAGCCGTCAGTCCCCGATCGGGGTCCCCCTTGTCCGCCTTCCAGGCCGCTTCATAGACCAGATTACGGGCCGCCCGAACAAGGGTTGCCATCTCCGCGATTTTGAATTGAATGGCCTGAAAAGACCCCAGAGTCTGTCCAAATTGCCTTCTCTCTTTGGCATATTTTATGGCCTTTTCCATGGCGCCTCGGGCGATACCCACCCCCTCGGCCCCCACATGAATTCGGGTCCTGTTAAAAAACTCCATGAATTGATAAAAGCCTTTTCCCTCCTCACCAATGAGGTTTTCTTGGGGGACGCGAACATCTTTGAAAGCCAATTCAGCCGTATCAGATGCCCGAATCCCCAACTTGTGGCGAAGCTTAATTGCCTCGAAGCCTTCCCGGTCGCTCTCCAAAAGGATCACGCTATGCCTGCCATGGCGTGAGGGATCCTGGGGATTTGTGAGGCATATAACCATAAAATAACTGGCCACGGTGCCGTTGGTGATAAACATCTTATTTCCGTTGATCACATAATCATTGCCATCTTGCACAGCCGTGGTTCTAACGGCTGAAACATCACTTCCCGCATCCGGTTCTGTGATGGCGGATCCCATCACAGCCTCTCCGCTGGTTAGGGGTATGAGATATTTTTCCTTTTGTTCATCCCTGCCATACAACTCAATCATGTCCGCACCAAACGTGGCTGATATGAGCACTGATCCCAATCCAGGATCCACCCGCCAGAACTCTTCGCTAACGATACACTTTTCCAGGTAACCGTAGCCGCTCCCGCCATACTTTTCCGGCAGGTTGAGCCCTATGAAACCGAGTTGAGCGGCTTTTTTAACCAGGTCACGAGGGTACTTTTCTTCTTGATCGCACTCCAGGGCTATTTCTGGGAATTCACCCTCAGCAAACTCCCTCGCCGCTTTTCTGATATCTTCTTGCTCTCTGGTTAATTTGAAATCCATCATGGCCTTTTCTAACTTAAGATTTCAATTTCTTGTGGCCCTTCGTCTATAGCCCAACGGGAAGGCCGACCTTTGAGGACAAATAGATCTATTTAGGAAACAGAGGATGATGTCCTGACAATCGCGGTGACGAGTGTGCGGGTTTTCAGAATGCCCTGCTTTAGGCCACGTAACCGTTTCAGGCACTTCAGGCACTTTAGGCACTAGATCACTTTAGTCACTTTAGCTCACTTTAGTCACTTTAGATCACTTTTGATCACTCTAGGCACTTCCTGATCTGTTCCCGACTCACCATCCCTTCCCTCACCAAGACAGGCGGATCCACACTCACATCGAGAACTGTGGATCCCTTGCCTCCAGCCGTCTCTCCGCCATCCAGTATGAGGTCCACTTCTTCTCCCAGGTTTTGAAGAACCTCTTTTGCGCTGGAGCAGGCCGGCTGACCAGAAATATTGGCACTCGTCCCGGTAATCGGCCCATCCACGGCTTGGGCCAGTGCCGTGGGTA
>JASFIT010000164.1:0-9370 GCA_050122535.1 Desulfobacteraceae bacterium
CGACTTGAGAGCTCATAGTGTGGCATCAAGTAGGAAAAGAGACCTGAGAAGGCAAGATTAGCAGATGTATTGTGCAATTTGGCTGGATTCAACCTTTTGGCAAGTAGTCGAAAGTCTTCCCTTTCAGTTGTTCACCACAAGATATTGTATCACTGCCCCCTTCCTTAGAGCCAAATTCGATAATTCTGGCAAGATCTGGGAAGCCGATTTCCCTTGACAGCTAAGACGGTTTCAGTTTAGTTAGAGTCAGTTCACTCCTTACCAAATAGATTAACTTTGTAAGCATTGAGATAATCTATACCACAACCTAACCTTCCTTTGTTCCTTTCACCTCCGTCCAGGGGGTTCCTTCATGGAGTACCACCTCAAAATGGGCTGAACTTCTCCCGGTGGAAGACTCAAATTCCGTTGGGAGAATGAGCCCTTGAGAATTTATCAGTTTTTTTAGGGGTAATAACCATGGCACAAACCCTTAGAGTCATGGCTACCTTTCAGAGGGAGGAAAGATATGAAGATAAGCAAGAAGGAACTATTAAAGGGCACACGTTATCTCTATCCGCTCATTTTTGTAGTTATTGGGGCGGTGATAATTACGGGTTGCAGCGCCCTATTAGAAAAACGTCCGAAATTAACTTGGGAACCGGGAATTACGGTGACCACTTTATACGGGAAAATTAAGGGCTACGAGTCTAGCCCTGATACCTATGCCTGGAAAGCTATCCCATATGCGAAACCACCAGTAGGGGAACTTCGTTGGAAGGCACCGCAAGACCCCGATCCCTGGACTGACTTACGTGAAGCTACGGAATTCTGTGATCAGTGTACCCAATTTACCAGAGGTCTTGCTATCGCTGGGAAGGAGGATTGTCTTTATCTTAATATATGGCGGCCAAAATCAGCAGAAACAGGTTTGCCCGTTTACTTCTGGATACATGGGGGAGGGAATTCAGTTAATACTGCTTCTAGTAATCGTTATGACGGGGTGAAAATCGCCAGAAAATCCAACATGGTGATCGTCACCATAAATTACAGAATCGGGCCAATGGGGTGGTTCACCCATCCCGGACTCCGGCACGGTAAAAATGCAAAAGATGATTCTGGTAATTATGGAACATTGGACATAATAAAGGCATTGGAATGGGTACGTAATAACATTGAAGCTTTCGGGGGGGACCCTGGTAATATTACCATTTCAGGACAATCGGCAGGTGCTTTTAATGTTTTGTCCCTCTTGATTTCTCCCATTGCTAAGGGCCATTTTCATAAGGCTTTTGCACAGAGTGGTAGGCAAAGGGTAAGTCCCATATCGACCGGTGATGCCCACGTCAATGCCGTAGTTGAGCGGCTCCTGGTAAATGATGGAACGGTTGCTGACAAATCCGCTGCCAAAGCCTATATAGCGAAAATGTCCAACGCCGATATTGAAAGATATCTTAGATCAAAAACAGCTGGGGAGATATTGAAAGGTCACGAAATGTTGTTTTTCACTATGATTAAGTTCCCCAACATTTTTGCTGATAGCACTGTTATTTCTAAAGATGGATTTGATGCCCTAAAAGACCCCAATAGATATAATCAAGTGCCGATTATTCTTGGAAGCAATAAGGATGAAATGAAGCTGTTTATGGGTTTGGGATCTCAATATGATAAATTAGATCGTGCTACCTACCAGAAGGTTGCACAGGCGAGAAGCAATAAGTGGAAGCTCTCTGGTGTCGATAACGTAGCAAAAAATCTAAGAGCACACAAGAGTCAGCCTGACGTGTATGCCTACCAATTCAATTATGGAGCCTATAACCCTGATGGATATAATGCATGGCCAGTGGATCATAAAGGAGTAAACTACGCCTTAAAGTTTGGTTCATCTCATGTTTTAGCGGTTTCGTTTTTCTGGGGCAATCGTTGGTTCTTCGGTCTTGAAAAGCTTTTATTCAGGGAAGATAACAGGATGGGCTACGAAGCACTAACCGATGCCATGATGTCATATGTTGGAGAGTTCGCACGAAAGGGGAAACCTGGTTCCGCAGGGGGTGTTCTGTGGAACCCTTGGTCTAACACTGAGGGTGAATCAAAGCGAATACTATTTGATGCAAATGACAAAGAGGCTCTAATAGAAATGTCCAAAAAATAGACGGGCGCAGTTCTCATGCGATCGGTGCCCTTGGATCCGACGACCAGGAAGTAGCTATATTCTAAGCCCTATTCAACTTCCAACGAATACGGGCGGGGTCATCATGGCCCTGCCTTTTTCTTTGAAATGTCCATATGTTGTATATGACTGAAATGGCTCGTAATAGTGGATTTCTGCTTGTTGACTTTTGAAAGCCAGAGATTTTCAAGGTTAGCGGTTGTAACCTACTACGGAACCGTCAGGTAAGTGGGTGTGGATTTTGGCAAGAAATCTCAGGTTTTGACCAACCCGGAATTGATGAGATATTCTCAATATATCTGCAATTTGATGTCTCGCGCCGCTGTTATAAGTGGTAGAATTTTTTTAGTAAGTAGGGCTTAAAAGAAGCAAGCATTTCTTAAGATATTGTGTTAAATAGAATCCAAGATATTAAATATTTTGGATTTTACCCAGGTTATGGCAACGCTCCAAAGAAAGGAGGACGACTATGTATCTGCTAGTTGATGTTCTAGAACAGACTGAGTATCTTTCCTCTTTGCTCGAGGAGTTAGCGAAGATTGGGGTTACTGGAACGACTGTCCTGGACAGCGTAGGAATGGGAAGGATTTTACTAGAAAGCGGCGCAGATGTAGCACCGATTTCAGTGATCAGGGAGGTATTGGACAAAGGCAAGCCCACCAATAAGACGATCTTCGCTGTTGTGGGTGACAAGGAAACCTTGCAAAAGGCGATCGATGTCGTCAGATCGCTTTGTGGGGACTTGAACGAGCCAGGCAAAGGCATTCTCTTTACGCTTCAGCTTGATTTCGTCGAAGGACTAAAGAAGCCGAATTTCAGAGAGCAGTTGTAATTGCTTGGTGTGAAGAAACCGAAAAACTTACGACTACCAAATGTAACCTACAACAAAACTGAATTTGACCCCACCATCGATTATCAAGTATCCTTGAAAATCTTGACTGCCCAAAAACGATATATTAATTTGGGTAGGTGCGCCACGAGGCTGCACAGAAGATGGGGGTAGGCCCCTCGGAGCCGGCTTGCAGGAGCAGGCCTCAAACCGCCTTAAGCTGCGCTGGTTAAATGCCAGGGTGGTGAGCGTTAAGGAAAAGTCACGGCAGAGGATCGTGGCAGGTGAGGATCAGGGAGATGAGCGCAAGCGAACCACTGATGAGGTGTCGAAAATAAATAGATGGCGTCAAAACTGGTGGCCTACCCAACGCCAGGATAAGTTCAGGGGAAACCTGTTTACTGCCTGAGCGGCGCCCGGCATAAAGGTGGCATGACCCTGATCTAGGCTTTTGTGTGGAACGTGGGAACCTGTCGTTCCGATGTTAAGGGAAAAACTCAAGTGGAGGACCCACGAGAGTGAAAGTACCGATGCGGAGCATGGGGGCGGACTAACTCGTAGTAGCGATGAAGTCTCTGTAATGGAGATGGAGCGAAGGGGTTAGATTGTCCAGCCTTATTGAATGGTCAACCAATAATGGGAGGAACCACTCTTATAAGGCAAAGCCGTTTGGTAGGTTTTACAGCCAACGGCTGGGCGATAAGAGCCGTATGAGTCGAGAGGCTCACGTACGGATCTGTGGGAGCGTGGGGGTGAGATTCCCCCGCGCCACCCGACTCTTTAGTTTGGCTTTTTGATAGGTTACAATAAGAAATCAAAAGCCTAGCTCCAAAGGGAAAGTCCTTGCAGTTTATCTCCACTTGTCCCTAATAACGGCCATGGGAATAGGCTTTGAAACCGTCAATAACGTTCAAATAAGCCGTGCTATACGGCGGAATAGCAGGATATCCCATGTATCCTGTGAATAAGTAGGATTGCGATCCTACATGTCGGCAGTCTATCATTAGTTACTGAAAGTTGATCTTAGAAAGGGTCCAATGAAATGAATGCCAAGGCCCCATTTCCCAGAGAGACGTGCGTTTTGTGGTTTATAAATTCCCCTGTCTGAATGCAAGGAGGAGAAAATGAGATGGATTAATGCATCGCTGGTAACCCTCTTTACCATCCTTGTAACAAGTTGTATGTCAACAACCCAAATCCTAACGCCAGTTGAAACTCCTCGGCTTATTGTTCAGGACAAAACAGGCATACTATCTCAAAAGAATCTTGAGAAATTGGCACAAGACGCAGACAAAACACTCCTCGATATTTTGAGGATTTGGTCGGCCTATCCGAGGATTCAGAGGCTCGGGAAGATAAGACTGGTGATAGAGCATCCACCTTATAAGAACGCTCGTGGCGCAATTTTTTATTGGTCGATAGAGAGTGGGCGTCGGGTGCGAACCGTGGGTGTATGGGGCATTGATGGGCAACCCTATGGAATGGCGCATAAGCTGACGCATGCCCTTTTTCCAAATCGGGACAAGCTGATTCGCAATATGATGGGTATTTATTCGGAAAAGCTTATTGGCAACCCAAATTCCTTTCCTATGTGTGGGTTCAGTAACGATGCCTGGGCTCTAGTTCTGTTGCAGTTAGGCTCTATTGTTCCGCTGGTTAGTCTGGGTCCAGATCATCATAGCTGGGGAATGGAATTTCAAAACAGAAAGCCCATTTCCCTCGATTTATCAAGGCGACATGCCGCCTATGCCGAAGCAGGGTCTTTCGGGGAGTATCTGATCCGTACTTACGGGATCAATAATATGAAAAAATTCCATCGCTTGTCGCTAACTATAAAGCGGCCATGGGAAGATGCTTTCGGGCTTTCACTGGATGCTCTGGAAGCTGACTGGATTCGTTATCTAAAGTCGGAGTTTGAAGCGAATGCCAACGATGTATTTGTATTGAAGCGGTTGAGAAAGGTGAATCCAGATGCAGCATGTAATAAAGCTCGTGGTCTCGCGTCCGACAGGAAATTCTGATCATTCACGTCCCTCTACCCAACCAGCGGTTGAAGATGGACTGGCAAATCCGCGGGGATCTTTTGCCAGCCCTTTAACCGCGCCGTTAATGCTTTCTCCTTGTAGTCATAACAAAATCTGATGCCCCAAAAGCAACACTTACGATAAGAAACCTTTAATACCAGCCGAATGAAGGCTACTGCTATGAATGCTTGGTGGCGAAAAACCCGAAAACAGATGATTAGCAAATGTAACCTTCAATGAATCGAGATTCAGTCAGATTCAACCTTTTGGCAAGAAATGTTGAATTTTAGGCCCGAGGAGTCGACCACAAGATGTTGTGACTAGCTCTCCTCACTTCAGCCCTACCTTGCGAAGGGGATTGATAAATTTCTCTAAATCCGCCTGATTTTTGTAGGGGGCAATCTTTGCAAGATACTCAAGAGAGAACTTGGGATCTATCCTGAGAACTTCTGCGGCGGCAGCACGGGCCTCCTCCTCGCGTCCTGCCAAGCTATAGGTAGCGGCCATCGAAGCATGACGCAACGCAGAGTCAGGCGCGAGCTGAACTGCTTTCTCACAAGCTGCGACCGCCTCCTCATACCTCCCCAAACAGCGATAGGCGATGCATAACTGGGAGTAGATATGGTGCCTAGGGAAAGGGTCTAGACGCAGCGTCCTTTTAAGGACCGGAATGGCTTCTTCGTGCCTTCCCGCCCAATTAAGGTTCGCGCCCAGCATACCATACGCGCGATCCCAATTGGGTGCGAGGGCGAGGGCCAATTCCGCTTCTGCAATCGCCTTCTCATGCTTCCTCTGCATGAGATAAACCCTGGACAATGTAATGTGGGGTAGGGGCAATGTGGTACCCAGGTCGATCGCCTTTCTCGCCATTTTTTCGGCCTGGGCCACGGAAGCTCTGGGTGACTTACTCAAGCCAAGCCATATATCCCACAGGCACACCTCAGCTAGGTTTGTCCATCCAACTGGGGAGTCTGGCACCAGTGCAATATATTCTTCTAACAATTGCCGCGCCCTAATATTGCCCTCTTTCGTAAAGCGCAGAAGATATCCGACTGCTTGCCATTCTTTTAAATACAAATCCAAAGGAGGTGTTTCTATACCCTGCAGGCGGGCTTGTTCCCCCTCCGTTAGTTTCACCTGCATGGCATTCACAACTTTTACCGTGAGCTCGTCTTGCAGGGCAAATGTCTCTTTTACATCCTGCTCATATCGCTCCGCCCATACATGCTTACCCGTTAAAGCATCAAGAAGCTGGACTGTGATTCGCACGCGGTCTCCAGACTTATGGAAACCACCCTCTAAAACATACCTCACACCCAACTCCTCACTCACCTGCTGTACCTTCACAGGCTTGCCCTTATAGGTGAAAGAGGAGTTGCGTGCAATGACAAACATATCCGGAATTATGGAAAGGGCGGTAATGATTGTGTCGGTCAAGCCGTCACAGAAATACTCCTGCTCTGGGTCACCGCTCATGTTGACGAAGGGCAGCACGGCAATGGAGGGCTTATCGGGTAACGGAAGTGGCGACTCAACGGAGAGAAAACCATCTGATGCCAATTTGGGTTTGTGAAATGAGAAATACTGGATGGCAACAATGACCCCCACGAGGAGAAGGCCTACCATACCACCCAAGCTCCACCGGTGCCATCGCGCCCGCTTGCCGGGTACAGCCGTCAAGGCGACCTCTTCTTTCACGTCGTGATCATAGGCTTCCCGTTTGAGGCTCCCCATGAATCTATCCCAGGAATATTCATTAGAAAGGTCAGGTTCTTTACCATAGGTGATAGCCACTTGGTCCAGAGTTGCTCCCAGTCTATCGATTGAAAAACGAAGTCTCACATTTTCCAGACTACCCTTGTATTCGAAGAGATTCGCCCAGGCGTCTTTCTCCTCATCTGTAAACGCGTAAGTCTTTCCGATAGTGTCTCCATATTCTTTTCTCCGACCAGGGATGGTGAAGAGCGGAGCGTGTTCCAGATCAGGGAGGGCATCCTTCCATTTTCGGTAAATCCTTCGAAGCAAGTTCTTCCTGTCGGATGAGCCCGCTCGGCCGCCGACGGTCTCATTGAGTAGGGCCAGGGTGTCGTAATGGCTTTCAAGGGGAATAGAGGTAACTTTCCCGAGGTTTTTCATCTCGTTAACCACAAGGGCGATGACTGAGAGATAGAACCTACGGGAAGGCGAGTCGAAATGAAGACTCAACTCCGTCCTATCTTCCTTACGGATGTGTATCTTAAATCGGTTCAGGTCGATTTCAATAAGGGCTTTGCCTTTTTCGAGCATGACCATTCATCCTAAAGACGTTAGGGGAAGGTTTCCAAAACGCTTTTTCAGGAAGTTTCTAAAAAAGTTTGACGGTCCGGACCGTCAACCGGTGTTTATTTATTGTTGATATTAAGCCATATGGGGGAATGTTCCCAGGCGTCTGGATGAGGTCGAGGGCTGAAAGGGGCATGCGAAAGGCATTCAGCGCTTTAGGTGAGATGAAATCGAGGAAAGCCGGGGTCGCAGCCAGCCCAGACAATAGCACGCTCAGGCAATAGTTCTGTGGCTCAGGCTACCGGCTCCGGCCCCACACCCTTCGATGCAGGGTTCGCTCAACGGGATCGTCAATCCGCTCCATCAGTAGAGAAAACAGGTGTTTTCAGCCTGGAAACATGTGCGCCGGTCACGCCGGTTCTTTCTTTAAATTAAACAATAATTACAAACATGTAAACCATTTTTCCCAGATTGAAAGACCTTTTCACCACCGGATACAAATCCTTTCCCCTCGTTTAAGGAGGTTTTCCCGTGGAGAAACCACTCAAAATGGGCTGACTTCGCTCCTGACAGGACTTGGCTCTGTTGGGAGCCATAGACATTAATCCATCAAAGTGATCTTACACATAGGCGAAAGGAGGTTCATCATGAAGAAGACAATTATGGCATCAATACTTGCATTCGTTCTTTTGAACGGCTTTGGACCGCTCCTCACACAAGCCGGTGCGGAGACCATGAATATTAAGCTTGTTAGCATGGCCGAAAAGTTGGAAATGGTTAAAGTGACCGGCGTAGAAGGAGTTTTAATTGGTGTGGTGGACAGAAAAGGCCTGGGTTTGCTTGAAAATGGCGATATTGTAACTATGGCGTGCAGAGCCATCTTTGACACTAAAAAAGGATTTCAGACGTATTCTTCAGTAACCTTTGAGGATGGTTCCACGGTCGTTATGTGGTCGACAGGAGCTATAAGTAGGAGTCCCGCAACTGCTAAGTTCAGAGAATATGGGGGTAAGTTTGAATATGTTAACGGGACTGGTCGCTTCAAAGGAATTAAGGGTAACGGGACCTTAACCGCAAAGATGCCGCAATGGGATAAGGATTTTAGACCCACAGGCTTAACCTACTATTATTTTTCTGGGACCTACACCCTACCTTCTAAATGATCCAATAGAGATTCGAATTAAAGATTAATTGACCTAACATCGCCAAATAGAGCGGCAGGGTCACCGCGGCCCTGCTTTTTCTTTGAAATGTCCATATATTGTATGAGCCACTTAAGGGGCGAAACTTTCGATTACTGCTGAAGCTGTCGGAAAACCCTATTCAGAAGGACAGCTTTCTTGTAGGAACCTTTTCCAGCCCCATTTTTTCTAAAGATTGTTGTTAAACACGCTATGTCATTGTTTTTGTGCTGTATGTTTGCTATTGCTCATTACTGCTTCTCGTTGGTGTCTATGTGAAACCGTAGTTCGCGATCTTTCCTATGTTGTGGACCATACAGTAGAGTAACCATTGTATATTTACCTTGATTTTTCCTCTCAGGGTAAAGCGGTCTAATCGCTTCATGTATCTTATGTTGGCAAAGGCAGGTTCTACTATGGCCATCCTTTGATGATACATGCTGCGCCCCTTGTCCGTATCTATCTTCTCAGCCATCTGTTTTGTGAGATTGGCTGAGACTCTGCCGAAAGGAACATTTAAGTATCTGCGCTTCCCCTCACTACCACTCATGCACTTTCTCTTTACTTTACACCCTTTGCAGTCCTTTTCATCTGATGCATATCTGCGATAGATGACACCATCTTGTATACTCTTCTTTACCTTACGCCTAAGCACTTTTCCCTGAGGACAAACATATGCATCTGCCTGTTCATTATGTTTGAAGTCCTGCAGGGTAAATCTCTTCTCCTTCCTCGGCCTGTATCGCTGCTGGGTTGCAAACCTTGGGTCCCTCTTTCGGAAGTCTTTGTCAGGGATATAGGCATCAACCTGTTCATCCTCGCATTTGTTCAAATTGGTGGGACTAAAATAATTGGTGTCTGCTACCAGAGTCTTCTTTGCAAAGTATTTATCATCACTATGACCGATCGCTCCCATGTTCTTCTT
>JASFIT010000165.1:0-9364 GCA_050122535.1 Desulfobacteraceae bacterium
GGGGAAACCGTGGGAAGATGTGGAAGTGCTGACGGGAAAGGAGATGAAAGCGACGCCCGGGCATAAGAAGACCATTTTGCTTGGAAAATGCATTTACCAGGCCAACAAAGATAATCCCCATATCCAGGAGATGCTCGCCATAAAAGGGTGTCCGCCCTCATCAAATGAAATTTTCAAAGCCCTTCGCGAGGCAGGTATCGCGGTGGAGCAGGGTTTTTTTGAGGATATGGACAGGGTGCCGGGGATTCATATGAAAAGATATGAGGGACAACCAGAGTTCGATGAGACTTTTTTCACCGTCACCTAGCCCGAACGTGATGATCAATCTAGCGCAATGTACCATAAATTTCAACACATCAGGATTGTGTCTTCGCATCCACTGAGTGATGGCCCATTCTTTCAAGACGATATCTATGGCGTGCGGGAGAAGTGGTCTGATCCTTGAGGGTTTAAGAGGATTCTGTCTAGGTCGGAATGATACATTCTGCCAGAAATTACTGGGCGTAAACCCTCAAGGATCAGACCACGGTGATGCTCAGTGGAATTTTTTTTGAGATATCGTCTTTCAGGAACAGTCCATCACTCCATACGAAAGGAATATATGATACGGCGCACTAGCCTTAGAGCAACCTAAACACTTCTTACTTTCTAAACTAAGGAGATAGGGATGAAAAAGAGAGGACGTTTGGATGGAAAAACGGCCATCGTTACGGGAGCGGCCAGCGGTATCGGTCGAGCAACGGCCATCCTCTTTGCCCGGGAAGGCGCAAGGCTGGCGCTGGCGGATGTGAACGAGAAAGGGTTGGAGGAAACCCTAGAACTGGTTAAACGGGAAGGGGGCGAGGCCATTATCAGACGAACTGATGTGGGCGTGGAGGAGGAATTCAAGGAACTCGTTGATCTGACCCTCAAGACCTATTCTCGGATAGATATTTTGTGTAACAATGCGGGTATTACCGGAGATTTGTTGAACCTGGAAGAGCAAAATGCTGATGAATGGCAAAGGATCTTACAAGTGAATGTTATGGGTGCCGTGTTCGGAACGAAGCACGTGGTCAAACACATGCAAGCGCGCAGATCTGGCGCCATTGTGAACACCGCCTCAGTAGCAGGGATCCGCTCAGGGGCCGGAGGCAATGCCTACAGTGCCAGCAAGGCGGCCCTCATCAACTTCACCCAAACGGCTGCGTGCGATCTAGGGGGCTACAATGTAAGGGTTAACGCCGTCTGCCCAGGACTTATAGAAACGGGAATGACCAAGCGGGTCTTTGACTATGCACGTGAAAAAGGAAAAGAAGACAAACTGGGTTATCGGTGCGAATTGCAGAGGTATGGGCATCCGGAGGAGATCGCATGGGCCATACTCTTCTTGGCAAGTGATGAAGCCAGCTATATCACAGGTCAAACCCTCCCTGTTGACGGGGGGAACACGGCATCCCTCAATCTCCCTGGCATGAAATTCTAGGCTTGGTTCGCAGCACGCCCCCCCTCTCTCTGCGCGTTGATCCTCGATCAAGTATTGGCGAGGGCACCCCCGTCCACATAAATGGACTCTCCGGTGATAAAGCTGGCGTCCTCTGAACAGAGGAACAGGACCGCTCCAACGATCTCCTCGGGCTCAGCCAGGCGACCCTTGGGTACCCGGGCCGTAATCATTTGCTCCAGAGACGGATTGGACCAAATGGGTTGGCTAAAGGCCGTCTTGGTCAGCCCAGGGCCCACCGCGTTCACATTCACATTGAGGGGCGCCCACTCCACGGCCATGCACTTGGTCAGCATGTTTAGGGCTGCTTTGCTGGCGTGGTAAACGCCCATCCCCGCCCCCCCGCGGACCGCGCCCACGGTGGTGATGTTAATGATTCTGCCTCCACCCTGCTCACCCATGATCTTGGCCACGGCTCTGCTTAGCAAAAAAACGGCTTTGCAGTTCACATCAAAGATCTTGTCCCACCCATCTTCCCGCAGGTCCATGAGGGGCCTGAGAAAGCTCCTGGCAGCATTGTTGACCAGAATGTCGACGCGGCCATAGCTCTTCATGCTCGCGTCAACCAGTGCGTTTATCTGTTCGCTTACGGTCAAATCGGTGACGAGCAGCGTAGCATCACCCCCATTTCCCTTGATTTCACTGACCACCTTTTCAAGCTCTCCTTGGGTCCTGGAGGCCAGAATCAACTTGGCTCCACACTGGGCGAGGCCCAAAGCGATGGCCTTTCCAATCCCACGACCCCCTCCT
The DNA here is from genome assembly GCA_050122535.1 of Desulfobacteraceae bacterium. GTDB lineage: Bacteria > Desulfobacterota > DSM-4660 > Desulfatiglandales > HGW-15 > JASFEQ01. Next base: position 2,234 of record JASFIT010000165.1, read on the forward strand.
GTCACAATGGCTACTTTGCCGCTTAAATCATAGTTTCCCACCATGTCCTAAGCTCCTTTTATGTAATTTCTGCAAGATTTAATATGGTTTCTAGAAAGGCGTCAAGTTTGATTTCGCCGGTATTAAGACCCTGCAAATCCCGCCTTGACTTTTTCTCGGTGATCTTATAGTAAGATGCCACCGTCAATCCGAAAACAGCTAAAGGCATATTGCTTAAGCTCTGGAGGTCTTTCAAAATTTCAAATGACCTCCTTATCGCTCCAATTCACCTTTCCTTGGTCGTTTGAGGAGACCTGCTTTGAAGATTACGCACGATGCCCACGGCGCACGTCTTCAAAAAAAATCTCTCCCGAAATGCGAGAAAGCAGCTTTACTTGGGACACTGGCTTCTTGAATCACGCAAATCGTTGCCAATCTTGAAAGGGAAAAGGGATAACATGAAAAAGCTTCATTTTCTTTTGAGCGTTTTGCTGGCGTCTTTCCTTGGTATGACAGTCAGTTCTCCTGCCTGGGGGGCCAAGACGATTAAGATCGGCGTAATAGGCCCCATGAACTTTGTGCAGGGCAAGGGGCATTGGAACGGAGCTACCATGGCTGCTGAGGAGATCAATGCCAAAGGAGGCATTAGAGTTGGCAAGAGAAAAAGAAAAATTGAGCTGGTCAAGGCGGATTCCAATGAGATGCTGAACGTGATGGACGCCATCAATGCCATGGAGTTGCTCCTCACCCGCCACAAGGTGGACTTCATTGTGGGCGGCTCTAGCCCCGAAGCTGTGCTTGCCATGCAGGACATTGCCATGGACTACAAGAAGATCTTCATTGGGTGCGGTGCGGCCGATCCCGAACTCTGCATCCGGGTGGCAAAAGACTATAATAGGTATAAATATTTCTTCCGAGGCATTCCTCTTAACTCCAAGTTTCAGGTCAAAACCTGCTTGATCCAAGTGGCGACCGTGGGTGGAATCATGAAAAAATATCTGGGCATACGCAAGGTGAAGGTGGCCATTGCGGCAGAGAAGGCCATGCGGGTGGACCCGATGATCAAGGCGGCCCACGGCGTTATCCCCAAAATGGGCATGGAGGTGACCGGTATCTGGAGGCCTTCCGCCGCAGCCACGGACCTGAAGCCAGAACTTTCAGGGATCCAGCGTTCGGGGGCTCACATGATCTTCACCGCCTTTTCCTCTTCAGTGGGGATTCCTTTTGCTAAGCAGGCGGGAGAGCTCAAGATACCCGCTGTGCTGGTGGGAATCAACGTGGAGGCCCAGATGGAGGGGTTCTGGCAGGCCACCCAGGGAATGGGCAACTACGTGATGACCACGAATACCTATGCTCGAGATGTGGAGTACAATGAGCTCACCAAACCCTTTGTTGATCAATATATAAAGAGATTTGGCGAAGTGCCTGCTTACACGGCAGACACCTATTCCGCCATCATCCACACCATTGTCCCGGCGGTGGAAATGGCCGGAACACTCAATGCGGATAAAGTGGTGGAAGTCATGGAGAATCGCCCCCCTTACAAAGTACCCAGCGGCAGGATAGCATATATCAAAGATCCCCAAGGACGACCCTTTCATGACCTCAAATGGGGTCCGGGTTTTCTGACCAGCCTTGGCGTCCAATGGCAGGATGGGAAACTCTTAGCGGTGTGGCCCTATAAATGGAAGCCTGCCAAAGAGGCCCCTGAGATTACCTATAAGGGCGTTGTGCCCTATAAGATCCCGCCCTGGGTTATGAAAGCCTATAAGAAGTAACCTATCCATTGCATGATTCCCGCACCTCCGCGCCCCCGTATCAAGCCTGTCCCTGTGAAAACAGGGGTACGGGGCAAGCCAAAGCCTCTCCCACCCCCGCAAGCGGTATCTTCGATAGGGGAAAGGGGATTTTCAAAGATGAAATTGGTCTTAGTTACTCAAGGGGCGTCCAAAGACTTTTTGATATAAGTGGGATTTAATTACTAGTCCATTGGAGGAGTGTTAGATATGGGAGAAAGACTCGCACATTATGAAATTCGAGATAGCGTGGCTGTTGTCACGATTGATCATCCCCCCATGAATGCCCTGGATGTGGCCACAAAGGAGGAGATTGCGCAGATCTTTGTGGAACTTGATAAGAGGAAGCAGGAGATAAGGGTTGTCATCTTGCACGGAGCCGGGGACAAGGCGTTCGCTGCAGGGGCAGATATCAAGACTTTTCTGGAACTGAACCCGGACAAGGCCAAAAGACGTCTTTCTCGAAGCCATCAGATCTACGCCATGGTCGAGAATTTTGAGTGGCCTGTGATCGCTGCGATTCATGGTTACTGCTTGGGGGCCGGTCTGGAACTGGCCCTCTGTTGTGACATCCGCTATGCAACGGAGAATGCCAAGTTGGGATTTCCTGAAGTGAATCTGTCGGTCTTCCCGGGCAACGGAGGTAATCGGCGTGCCCTTTATCATACGCCTTTAGGCAAACTCAAGGAGTGGATCTACACGGGAGCCATCATCAAGGCCAAGGAGGCCTTTGCCTATGGATGGTTGGAGAAGGTGGTTGCGGAGGGGGAGATTATGGAGGCCGCATGGGAACTGGCCAATAAGATTGCCAGAAAGGGGCCCTTGGGTGTGGCCGCGGCAAAGAAGGTCTTGAACAGGACCCGAGATCTTGCACTGGATGAAGGCCTGGAATTGGAATCGGACTTCTGGTCGAGGCTCACAGCCACTGAGGATATGAAAGAAGGGGCGAAGGCCTTCATAGAAAAGCGCAAACCGAACTATAAGTGTCGATAGTGCGAATTTGCTCTCACACAGTTGTTGGTGAGGTTGACAGACAATGAAAACTTGGCTTGATGCGTGAGGGGAATCAGAGGAAAATATGTATCTTTTCGCTTGACGTCTGATGAATTAATATCCTATTGTTCTCCAGATTAATGGCCCGGGCACCCTCATGGGACGGTTTTGCTCTGAAAGGTCGCTCCTTTTGCCAGAGTGACGGCCTGAGGCTTGGGACCATGATCGAAAGTTATGAAAGGAGGTCATTGTTTTGGCAGAAGGGATCGTAAAATGGTTTAGTAATAAGAAAGGGTACGGGTTCATTGAGCAGGATGATGGCCCAGACATATTCGTTCATTACTCTTCCATTGACATGCAAGGATTCAAGACCCTGAGAGGGGGGGACCGAGTAGCTTTTGAAGTGAATGATAGCGACCGTGGTCCCGAGGCCGACAAAGTGAAAAAGCTTTAATGCCCTGCAGAAGGGCTGGTGCGGGCATCTCGCAAGGTTGCGAAGAGATGCCCTTTTTGTTTTAAGAGATTTGTAATTGGCAGTAATAATATGCGTTGTCGAAGTCTTATGGCGTGATAGGCTTCATATTGACTTCTGTGACTTTTACGTTTATAGTGACATTTTGTCCCGGTAAAAGAGGATGGATGAGGAAGAATACAACAAGAAGTACGCAAATTTGAGAATTCTCAAAAGCGTTCAGGAGTATTTGAAGTCTAAGAACGATTCTCCCACAGCGGTGTTCCCCATTCGGGTTCCCGATGATCTGCTTTATCAGGCAGCACGACTTCAAGGGGTGGAAAGTGCTGATAGATTAATCCACAAAATATTTAAAATGGGTCTCACCCGCTGGAGTGAGAAATTGTATAATGAGGTATTTGGGTCTGAGGAGAATTTGCAGGAGTTCATTGAGCTCGTTAAAGAGCGTAGCAAGGAATGAAAGGCGCAGTGCCCAATACCCTCCCCGCGTGAAATCCCCTCCCATTATCATCTGTCCTCTGCCACTCTGATCGTACCATCCCATTTCCCATGAGAGAGCATGGGCTTCTTCCGTGGTCCAAGCTATTTGGATTCTCTATTATAGAAAGATCTTTTAAGTGACCAGAATTTCTGGTATGGATTACTGTCTAAAGTTCATGGCTGGACATTTGCTAGGTTTTGCTTCTGGGCTGATACTTTAATGGAGGTGTTGTATGGAGATCGATCCCAAATTGTTGGCGCCGTGTGGTCTGTATTGTGGCGTGTGCGCCGTTTTGTGCGCCACAGAAGATAATAATGAGAAATTCAGGGAACGCCTCTTGGGCGTTTATAAGGGCAAACTTCCCAATAGTGAGAACCTTACTGTGGAAGACATCCGCTGCGAGGGTTGTCTTTCTGAACAGCCTTTTCTCTACTGCAAAGCGTGCGCTATCAGAGAGTGCTCAGAGAGCAAAGGATATACGGGGTGTCATGAGTGCGATGATTTTCCTTGTCTTTATGTGGAACAGTTTCCGATCCCTGTGGGGAAAAAGGTCATTATGCGTGCCATCCCGTATTGGCGAGAGGTGGGTACGGAAAGATTTGTGGTGGACGAGGAGGCGCGTTACCTATGCCCTGAATGTGGTCACAAGCTCTTCAGGGGGGCAAGACGATGTAACCAGTGCAAGGTGGAAGTGGACCTGGATTGAAAAAGGGTTTGTATGGAACGCCATGAGCACAAGAATCTTTGAGAAGAAAGAACTAAGGGGCAAAAACTATGTGTTCAAAGATCGCGTTGAGGCAGGGAGGATGCTTGCTGAAATGCTGGCGCCGCAATACGTGGCTGCCCAAGATTCTATTGTCCTTGCCATTCCATCCGGAGGCGTGCCGTTGGGACTTCAGGTCAGTAAAAGGCTGAATTTCCCTTTTGATCTCATCATTGTAAGGAAGATACCTATTCCGCATAACCCCGAAGCAGGTTATGGGGCTGTAACCCTGGAAGGAGGTGTCTTTTTAAACGAGGAACTCGTCACACGTTTGGGGCTCAGCCCCTCGCAAATCGAAGACCACATTACAGCGCTCAAGAAAGAACTGGAAGAGAGAGATGCCCTGTTCAGAGGCAAGAAGCCCTTATCTGATCTTTTGGGCAAGACGGCCATCTTGGTGGATGATGGATTGGCTTCAGGCTATACCATGATGGCATCTGTCCATAGCGCAAGGAATAGGGGTGCAAAAGAGATCGTTGTTGCCGTTCCGACTGCTCCTCCGGAAACCATTGAGAAGATGGAACCCATAGTGGATGAGATTTATTGTCCCAATGTGAGGGATAAGATTTTTTTTGCCGTGGCCGATGCCTATGAACATTGGTATGATTTGAACAGAGAAGAGGTCCTAGAGTTGTTAGCTGAGAATTGGCCTTGAGATTGCGTGTTACCCATATGTTCCCTTCTTCTAAACCATAGAAATCAACGATGACTACAAATCCAGAGTTCCCTCAATTTAAACCGTTTCAATTGGAAGATCTCCATTTCATCAGAGAAGTCCTGAGAAAATACCAACCGCAGACCTCTGAATGGAGTTTCACCAATCTTTTCATCTGGCAGTCACATTATCGATTCCAATGGACGATGTCCCGGGACTGGCTTATCGTCCTGGGCCGAGGGAATAACGACGAGATTTATGCCCTTCAGCCTATGGGCCCTCCACCTAGACGGGAAGTCACTCGCATGCTCCTAAAATGGCTTTGGGAGGAAAAGGGGGAGGCTTCCGCCCGTATTGAACGGGCCGATCAAAGGCTGGTATCAGAACTTGAAGGGGCAATTGATTTTCTCGTAGAACCCACAAGAGATCAGTTCGATTATGTCTATCGGAGTGAGGATTTGATCAAACTGGCAGGGAGGAAATATCACGCCAAGCGAAACCATATCAACAAATCCCGCCGCTTGCACCCATTCACTTACGTGCCTTTGACGAATGAACATCTCGAACCCTGCCTAGAGTTGGCGGACAGTTGGTGTGAGTGGCGCCGCTGCGAAGAGGATCTAAACCTGGTGGGGGAGTGGGATGCTGTTCGTGAGGCACTGACCCATTTTGAGGCTCTGCAAATCGTGGGAGGCGTCATTCTGGTAGAGGATCAGGTGAAAGCCTTTGCCCTGGGAGAGTTATTAAATGATAAGATGGCCACTGTGCACATTGAAAAGGCCGATCCAGAGATCCCGGGACTTTATGCAGTGATCAATCAGCAATTTTGCGAAAACTGCTGGTCGGATGTTCCTTTTGTGAACAGAGAACAAGACTTGGGAGAGCCGGGACTTCGCAAGGCAAAGCTCTCCTATTACCCTGATCATCTTGAGGAAAAATTTCAGGTTCGCCTGGCGACCTAATCATCGTGGTCAGCCCAGGTCTGCTCGCAATCGGATGTTTTGCCGCCATCCCTCCTAGTCATGGCGAGTCCTTCCATTAGCTCAGGGTAAATTTCCTGAAGAGAGCGTGGCGATCTCTTTGCTTAGATGCCTTATGAGATTGCTTCGGTCCTCCCGCTTGCGCGGGGTTCCCTCGCAATGAAATTATGAAACGGGCTCTTGAGGGAGAATTCCATCTGAGGTTTGACTCCGACGGCCAGAGGGCAGGGCCCAGAGGGGTCGGGTTGCTGCTAATTAGGAAATTCCAAGGTCACCTTTTCGCCGCCCTCTGCACTCTTCACCTTTATGTTCACCTCGATGCTACTATCGCGGATTCCCAGTGCGAGGGCACTTTTTGCTTTCTTCCCTTCTAGGTGGGTGATGCCGCGAGCCGCTTCAATGATTTTGTCGCCCACTTCCGGGCCGGGTGACGGGAGTTCTGACTTGCGATATTCAGCGGTCACCTTAGCCGTGCCGTCTTTCGATCTTGCAAAAGAGATCTTTTTGGCATTGGCATTAATCCCGTGAAGAGCCGCCAAGGCCAACCACTTCAATCCTGCTTCATCCTTCTCCATGTCATCTTCTACGACGGACATCTCCTTTAAGGGGTCTGTCGTTGCATAGCAATCGCAGAGTTCCTGAACCTTGAGATGTAAGCTGCGCTTATCTTTCATGTTTCAACCTCCTTTGATCAAGACTAACTCAAGGTTAGGTTAAACACTTTTCGCTGGGAATCAAGGAATGCGGAAAGGCGAAGAATGTCTCCTAAGGATTTCTTGCTTGACATAATTCCCACCGTTTTGGTAATTTAACCAAAAATTTTTTTACAAAAACACTAATTATTTTAATATATTAGGAAATTTTATCCGTCAGGTTTAAACAAGAAAATCAACCACTCAAAATCATTAATCATTCCATGGTTTCCCGGCATTTCGCCCGCCGTGTCAGGCCGACGTTATAACTTGGATTGAGACTGTTCTTCAGTGACAACCCATCAACGTTCTTCAGTCCA
>JASFIT010000166.1:0-9360 GCA_050122535.1 Desulfobacteraceae bacterium
GGTAATGGGCTGTCTATGCCGTTTTCAATAACGGTTGCGACTCTATCCATTCCAACAAACTGCGCCTCTCTTAGGGTTACGTCATTGAGGATGGGAACACTTCTTACGACAAAGAAAATTTCCACATCTTGTCCTTCTCTGATTGTTTCGATGAGCAATTTGTCAAACACGATCTCCCCAGCATTATCCCCAATATATAAGAGACGCCTGGTTGAATTAAGCTTCCCGACAAATTCTTTAAATGTCTCTTCAGGTAAGGCATATTCCATCCTTTCCTTTATCATTTCTAAAGTATCCACAGATTTATCGGTCATCATGAAATCAACTGAATTTCCGATTATTGCCAGCTTCACAGCCTCATACAAAGGATCTGGGGCAGCATTCACAGATTGCTTTAGGCCGGGGTAGATGTCCAAAATCATCCTATTTTGCTTTAGTTTCTCCTCATAAAAAAAATCAGAACTATCAATCTTTTCCATGATCTTTTTGAAGACAAGCTCAACCACTTCCTCATTCGTGGTATTCCCATAATCCCCTCGTAATGCGGGAATCTGCAGGATGTCTTGGTAGAGTCCTTCAGCTATTTTTTCGTCCAATTGGAGTCTTCTCATTGTTGAAAGGGACATATTTAATATGCAGGGGATACAATCCGGTTTAAAAAGCATGGCTTTCTTTATCCTCGTTTGAAGTCTGATCACTCACAGGGCCAAAGGCATGGAAAGGGACATTTACTTCCAGACATTCTCCATTTTAATCTTTCTTCCATAGCCAAACAGGTCGTCCATCCGCAAATAGAATTTGTCCAGAAAGGAGAGGTTCTTTACCTGCCATCGAATAAAATTGTGAAACCAGTTGTCATGCTTATTGAATACACAGACTCTGATGCAGTTTGCACAGTCACCTCCATTTCGCACCCAGAATTGGAAGCATCGCTCAGGATTGATATACCATTTGTGTATCCCATTATTGTTCGATATGGTGGGACCCTCAAATGTGGGCTCCTCAAAGCTGATCGCCTGTCCCGGGCACGTTTCAGCACACTTTCCGCAGGCTTCGCACATTTTCCTGGCGCCAATCTCAATAGGCTTATCTGGAACCAAAGAGAGGTCTGTAAATATTTTACTGATTCGGACGCGAGGGCCAAACATAGGCGTCATAAGAAGGCCATTCCGCCCCAGTTCTCCCAGGCCGGCATCGATAGCCAGAGGTATACTCAAGGCCGTGTCATTACCGCAAGGAATAGCATTATAACCCAGGTCCCGAATGAAGTGAGCCACTGAAGAGGCCACATACGCCATCATGGAGTAGCCACGGCCCGTAGCCGCGTTCTCACCATAGGCAGGTGCCGTGCGCATCAACGTATAATTCATCTCATGGGCCATGACAATGGCATACTCAAACTCTTCTGGAACGTCATCAATTGGGGTATGTCCTCCCGTTCTCGGATCGAACCTGTGGGAGTAAATCCAGCGCCGATCCACCTTGCAGACCCCGACCGCCAATGCCCCCATGTACATTGCTGATTTTTTCAGGATTCGGGTCATCTTGTCCGGATCAGAAACCTCCCATTTCTCACCCGGCGGTATGCGGTCCCTTTCTGCGATTTTCGATTGATCCGGAAACCACTCGTAAAGGCCTTCATTCCCGACGATGTTCCCGAATCCCCACCATCGCTCCAAATACCAGCCACCCATGGCGAACGCCCAATCTAGCATGGTGTAGCCGTCATCATCCCTGAAATTGCGCACACCGTAGTGCTTCCTGCCAAGCTCGAGGATCGAGGGGCCGGATCTTCCTGGATCCCTTGGTCGAGAGAACATGGTATTTCTTTGATCGAAGCGTCCAGCTTCCCCGGATCCTATTTTCATTTTACTGACGCTGCTCATCTCTGCTCCTCTTTTCAGATGTTCTTCTGCATCATTTCAACCAGTAGATCTGTCGCCCGTTCTGCAAATAGTCTATCTCTGATGTGGGCGTCCAGTTCAACGACCTGAATCTCTGGTTTAAGCCCTTTCTTCAGTATCTCGAAAAGAGCGAGATCGGCCTCTTCGTCGTAGAAATGCTCCCAGCCTTTGCCATACGCTGAAAGTCCACGCCTAGGGATAATCACGGCAGTTGGCCCAACCGACTTATTCAGCTTTTCCACCATCACCTCAGCAACCAGAGACATCTCTTCCTTGTTTAGCCTGATCAGGCCTAGATCGGGGTTGTGCATCCAGGCTTTTCGTCCCTCGAACCGCTCCGGAATGCCCAGGCCGGTACTGAAGCTGACAATATCCACCTTGCCAGGGACGATCAATTGTGGGATGCCTTTCCTCCCCGCTGCCTCCAGTCTCAGGGGCCCAGCGTCGCAAAGACCACCATACAAGTGGCATGCGATCTCATGGGTCACAAGATCAAACACGCCATCGATAACGCCATGCTCAATAAGCTCTTCAAGGGTCTTACCCCCGGATCCAACTGCCGCGAAGATGGCCATCTCATAGCCTTTTTCTTCAAGCATGCTTTTGCAGGCGTACATGCAGGACATCAGATCACCATGCAGGGTCAGCCCGATAAGGGGTTTATCGGAGCGGATGGGTCCCGGGTCCGCGGTCACCATGCCGACAATGGCACCGGCAGCGATGGCTAATACCCGCTTTGTCACCCGGTTCAGGCCCACGATATCTGCTACCGATGGCATCATCACAATATCTTTATTGTCAAGATAGGGGCGCGTATCACTGGAGGCCATGGTAGAGACCATAAGCTTAGGTATCCCAATGGGTAAGCTCCTCATTACCGCGGTGGCTAACGAAGTTCCCATAGACCCACCGAGGGCCAAGATGCCATGGATTTTCCCGGAATGGTAAAGGCCCTGAACCATGCTCACTGCACCCTTGGTCATCAGCTCTATGGCCACACCCTCTTTCCCTTGGGCAACAAGATCGCGGATGCTGGTTCCAGCGGCCTGGGCCACTTCTTCATGGGAAACGTCAGGTTCCAGCAAGGGTGTGCCGAGGATCCCCGCGTCAAGCACTATGGTGTTGTGCCTTTTCTCCGTGATCTTCTCTTTAACATACCCAAACTCTGAGCCCTTGGTATCCATGGTACCGAGCAAAAGGATTGTCTTTGCCATCGCTTACGATCTCCTCTCTGTGCCTCAAGAGTAACCCCTTTCAATGATATGGGAATCCTTGCGTCCACAGGCATGTTATGCAATTTATATTTCGGCTATTATGGAAAGGGCAATCCCGGAGTCGCGTAAAAAAAATTAGGACTTGTCCTCAAACTTGAAGCAAAACTTCGTAGTTACTTTTCATTCTTTCTTCTTACGAGACATCTGAAATATCCTTTATTGCTTCTTTCAATCCCAAATCCTTAAGCTTTTCGAACCTTGGAACGCCATCTTTCCTATACCCAAGTGCGCCATAATACTCGTCCAGTAGCCCATCCAGGTTCCTGACAAATTGACCCTCAGACGGTCCCGCATTCTTTAACGGTTCAGAAATCATTCGCTTTGGCAGGGAATCATCTTTTCGCCTGAAGCCCTCCCTCACGTTGAAGCACCTTTCGAGACAAATGATTCTTTCTCCAATTCTTAACAGAGTGTCTGCACTCTCAAAGTCTGCAATGCCTGTCGCGGCAGTGAGAAACTCAGCGTACATTTGGAGATCTAGCCCTGAATTCCCAAAAGTGCAGGCAATGAGGGAGTCCTCCAGGGCCTGCTCCTTTTGGACCTGCGCAATGGAAGCTCCCTTTTCCTTTTCTGTGAAGGGATCTACCTTCCCAGAGAGTTCGTCCCTAGGCCGGCCATACATATGGCTTCCACCAATATTTGATGTGGCCATGCTCAGTGCATATCCTTTTACACCTCTCGGATCGTACCCCGGAAGCTCGAGACCTTTGATGTGCATGGCATAGCTAGGCGCTTCTCCACCCAATTTCTCGGCTGCCCTACTGACGCCTTCGGCCAGAAGGTCCCCAAATCCCTCTCTCTTTCCGATCTTTTCGATGAGAGAAAAGACCGCCTCTTTGTTTCCCCAGCGAAGCTCAAGTCCGCCCGTATCAGCGCTTGAAACGATTCCTTTTTCATAGATCTCGGAGGCGAAAGCGATGCACACACCCGTACTTATAGTATCCAGTCCGTAATAGTCGCAAAGGGCATTGGCATCGATCACAAACTGTTTGTCTGTCAGACCGAGTAAGGGGCCAAAGGCATAGATTGTCTCATATTCCGGCCCATCGATCTGTGATCCCCGAAATGGTCCCTCCGTGACCTCTCTCATGCCACCACACCGGGTCAAGCACATATGGCAGCCTGCCTTTGCCTTCTTTAATGCATAGACCTGGTCTCCTGAAATGCCATCTATGTCCTGTATACTTCCCGCCTGAAAATTCCTGACTGGCAAAATGCCCAGCGCATCAACCACAGTCGTAATGTAAGGGGTCCCCAGGGTGGTCATATTTTTCCTTCGGGGGTGCTTCTTAAGAATCTTGATCTGCTTTTTGATCCAATCTTTGAACTTGGGTTCGTCGAATGGGATAGGCTTTCTGGTTGGGACATTGATTGAGATGGCTTTCAGACTCTTGGCACCCATCACGGTTCCCATCCCACCCCGTGAGGCTGTGCGCTCTCCCGAGGTGATGACGGCGTATCTGACCCGTTTTTCCCCTGCCGTCCCAATGCATGCCGCCTCTGTGTGACGGCCATGTTTTTCTTTTAAAGTCTTCTGTAACTGATGGGGATCGCGGCCTAAAAGATCCTCTGCTTCAAAGAAATGAATGCCATCCGTATCCATATGAATGTGTGTGGGATTTTCCGCTTTTCCCTCGATAATGATGAGATCATACCCTGCATGCTTCATCCACACGCCGAAGTTCCCACCTGTGATGGAGCGGAAGATGGTCCCGGTCAATGGACTCTTGGAAGCGACGGCCCATTTGGAAAAGCCCTGGAGCCCTGTGCCACCCAACACGCCGATGGACATGATGAGTTTATTTTCCGGACCGAGGGGATCAATATTGGGGCGAAGTTCATCATAGAGGTACTTGGCACTCAGTCCTCGTGCGGACATGAATGCCCTGTATTGATGATCTGGAATTTCCTCAATACGCCATGTGGAATGGGTCAGATCAATTCGCAGGAGTTTGCCAGCAAAAGTGGTCATCGATCTCGGATTTTAGTTTTTGGATTTGCTTGTGCCCGGCTAAATCGTCAATCGTCAATCAACAATCATCAATCGTTCAGGTGTCTGGGTGGGACCCGTATTCATAGGAAACGTCAGCATTTGGGGATCTCTCCCGCTTATAGAGCGTGTGTCGCAATTCGACAAAACTGTCATTCCGGGCGAGCCCAATGATGTGGGGCGAGACCCGGAATCCAGAAAAAATCACGGAAAATCAAATCATTCTGGATCCCGGCTCGCATCCCGCTCCGCGGGACTTGGCCGGGATGACGAATTGCGACCTAGCCTCTATAGGCGGGGGCCCCCAGGGCTCATTAGTATTGCGGCGAGGGCAAGCCAAAGTCTTCGGCCATCAACAGGTAACAGTTATAACTTGAACCGCGTCCGATAGCCGGTCCACCGGCCACCCCTGATGAACACATATAAAGACCCTTGACAAATGTCCGATACCCTCCTGGCAGTCCTCTAAAACGTCCACTCTGAGAGCCGCCGCAATTGCCCTCGACCCAACCCCCTTCTCTCATGTCCAGATGGGTGTCCTGAATATCGATGGGCGTAGCAACACGCTCTCCGATGAAGTTGTCTTTGGTCATGTTGGGGGCGTACTTCTGCCATTGTTCGATCATGGAGTCGTAAAATTCGTCATGCAATTGGCGCCACTCTTTCCTGGAAAAAATCCGGGCAGGACAGGTAAATTCCTCCACCATCAGGGTGTGTTTCCCTTCGGGTACGCGGGTTGGATCCCATATGCTGTCCGGCGCCGTCAAACAGAAGAACTTGGAGGGCATCCCAAACAGGAAGATCTCATGCATATATTTGTCTTCCATAAACGCCAGGTCCTTGGGCGCCCAATAGGTCCTCGGTGTGCTATTGACATCCGGGTTATTTTTTGCCGCTTTATAGTTGGGAAGCTCATGCACAGCAACAGGTCCCCAGAAAAGTTGTGCACGATCAAAGAAATATGTATCCACCTTACGCTTCATCTGCGTGCTTAGATGCTCTTCTCCAATCATGCGGAGGAAAAGTTGGGGAGTCGCATTGTCAGATACCACCATTTGCTTGGCCTCGATCTCAGTGCCATCCAATAACTTGATGCCTTTGGCCTTGCCGTTTTCAATAATCACCCTGTCCACTTCAGAATTGATGAAATATTCAACGCCCATTTTTTTACCTGCGGAGACGAGCGCATCTGTAATGGACTGCGTTGCCCCTTTGGCAATGGACGCCGTCTCCCATCCGAGCACCAGGTGGAGGGTCGCGAAGGCATACATAAGACCGGGTACGTCATCAGGATAAATGCCGCATGAGGTGAGAAATCCTCTAAGCGTGATAATCCTGAGTTCTTCGCTCTCGAAGAAATAGTGGGCGACCTCCTTGGCGGTCATGAATTGCATGGAAGGATCAATCCCGCTTTTGGGATTGCTCATCAGTTCTTCTAGGGGATCCGGCACCCCATAAGGAGTCGGCACGGAGTATCTATATCTATGAAATGCCGGTCGGATGATTTCTTTGTACTTTTCCGTTATATCAAGATATGCCTCTGCGTCGGGTTTGGAAAACCGGGAGATCTGATCATGGGTTTTTTTCACATTTTCTTCGCTAAACTCTGTCTTCCCTGTTTGGGGGTCCACCACAGGGAAACCGGCATAAGCCACATAGGAGGTTTCGTCATCAAAGATGATTGCCTCATTTGTGTCAGGAAAGACATACTCCAGCCCCTCGTCTCGAAGATTGAACTCCTTATAGGCAGGATGACTATAAAAACGCGTAAAATGGGCGCAAAAGTTGCCTCGAAATCCAGGCGCCGGCGTGTCATCATTGGAGACGGCACCGCCGCCAAGATGATCCAGCCGTTCAAACACCCCGACTTTCAAGCCAGCCTTGGCGAGATAAGGGGCAATAATGGTGCCATGATGTCCGCCGCCAATAATAACTGCATCGTAAGACTTGTCCGCCATTGTATCTACCTCCTATTTTTGAAATGATTAAAAACTCCTACCACGCACTTTCTAAAATATCATCTGAAACCCTTGAAAACAGCCGCCAATTTATCGGCCTTTTCTTCAGGTGTGGCACCATCAATAAACTCGCAATGTCTTCTCATGTCTGGCGGCGATGAAAGCTCTAGGATCTCCATCTTCTGCAGCCCTTCGTGGGCCGAGACAAAATCATCGCTATTCCATGAAGGGATAGAGGCCCTCGCCCTGAGCATCTTCATCATCTTGGTCCTCGAGATATACCGCAGTTCGCCCACCTCATTGCTCACCGTTACCAGTGCAGGCATCTTGGTCCTCACCTGTTCATATCCCCCGGGGATGTTCTTTTTGACCAGCACGTTCCTGTCTTCCACCTTGATCTCGCGGGCCAGACTGATGCATGGTAGACCCAACATTTCACCCAGTATGAGGCCCACCTGACCGGAGTCCCAATCACCGGCCTGCCGCCCAGTCAAAACCAGATCATACTCGCCTATCTTTCTTATGGCATCCGCTAGGGCACTGGCAATGGAATGGCTGTCAAGCTTTTCAAAAGCGTCGTCCTGCAGAAGGATCAATTCCTCAGCACCGGCTGCCAGGCTCTTTCTCAATACCGTGTCCGAGACCTTCTGGCCCAGGCTCAAGACGGTGATCTTCCCCCCGATCTCTTCCTGTAGTTGAAGGGCGGCCTCTAGGGCATTTTCATCAAAGGGATTGATGACCAGGGGTGCATCAACGATAACTTCCTTTTTGTCAGTATCTACACTGACATCCGACAATGGCGCTTCTGGGTCGGGGATCTGTTTGGCGCAGACTATGATTGATAATTCTTTCATGACAGTTCCTCCAATCTCTTTACAAGGGCAGGTATCACCTTTTCATAATCTTCAACAATACCGTAATCGGCCACCTTGAACATGTTACAGCCTGGATCCGTATTGATGGCGATGATCTTTTTGGATTGAATCATGCCCACAAGATGCTGAATAGCCCCCGATATTCCCACCGCAATATAGATATCCGGGGAAATCATGCTGCCGGTCAGCCCCACTTGATGATCGGAAGAGATCCAGCCTTTGTCCACAGCTACTCTGCTGCATCCGATCATCACACTCCCAAAGGATTTGCTTAGCGCCTCTGCCAGCTCCCTGAGTATGTCAAACCCGTCCTCATCATCCAGCCCTGCGCCGCCGGCAACCACCACATTCGCCTTGTCCAGCGCAACAACCTCTTCCTTGATGACCTGGATGGATTCCACCTTGATCATGGATTCATCGATTTCCGGGACCATATCAACGATCTCCCCTTTCCCATCAACGACCTCGGCCGGTTCAAAGACCTTTCCCCTCACGGTCGCCAGTTGCGGCTCGCCCGGGCACTTAAATTTCGAAATCGCATTACCGCCTGAAACCGGTTTTGTCCGGAGCAGTAGGCCGTCTTCAGGATCAATGGAAAGATCGATGCAATCGGTGGTAAGCCGGGTGTTTAGGCGAAACGCCAATCTCGGGCCCAACTCCATACCCATTGGACCGTGGCTCATGAGGAATACTTTCGGGTTGATCTCTTTGCAGGCCTGTTCCATCGATGCAAGCCACAGGTCGGGGTTGAATCCCGTTAATAGGGGGTGTTCCAATTTATATACCTTGTCTGGACCATAGGAGACAGCCGGTTCGGCCGCCACTGAAGCCGCGTCCCCTATTAACGCGATGGAAAGACCTACACCGAGATCGCTGGCAAGCTTTTTCCCGACGCCCAGCAATTCAAGGGTATTCAGGTCCAATGATCCCTCTTTCACCTCACCAAGTATCAGCACGTCACTCATCCTGATCCTCCTCATGGGATTTCAGATTGTCGATTTGCGATTTTCGATTGAAAACCGATAGAGTTAATCCCTTTAAGGCCTTATGATTTGAGATCTTCCACATTATCCCCTTCCAATGCCTGCAAAACCAACTCATTGAGGTCCATGACCTGGAGCGTCTC
Source organism: Desulfobacteraceae bacterium (assembly GCA_050122535.1). GTDB lineage: Bacteria > Desulfobacterota > DSM-4660 > Desulfatiglandales > HGW-15 > JASFEQ01. Next base: position 9,128 of record JASFIT010000166.1, read on the forward strand.
GTTCAGGCCCGCGGCCTTGCAGGCATCCTCCAGTATGATGCGACACAAAGGGCATGCGGTTATGAGGATCTGTGCACCGGTTGCATGGGCCTCCCTGATCCGGACCTCGCTCATTTTGACCTCACCGTCCAAATCCTGCCACATCCTTCCGCCTCCTCCGCCGCAGCAGAGGCTGTCGGCCCCGTGGTGGGTCATCTCCACCAGGTTAAGCCCGGGGATTGAACGAATAATCT